>DKBC01000004.1 GCA_002451065.1 Betaproteobacteria bacterium UBA6910 | reverse complement strand
TTTTTCTGTTACGCGGCAGTGGGTTGTTTTGAAATCCAGATGGCGGGTCGCAGGAAAGGGAGGTTAAGGGTCCCCCTTAAGGCTTGCTTAAGCTGCGCAGCGTAACGTTCGCTCCTTATGGTCTTCCCAAGAAGAGCTGCCGCGCGGCTGGCTCGGTGCCGGGCGATATTGCGCCGCCAGGCCACCGGGCGATATTTTCCAATGCTGGCGCTGGTCGGCGCCTACCTGCTGATCTCCACGCTGACACGCCTGGTGCTGTTCCTCCATGCCGGCCGCCAGCTGGAGCATCCCCTGCGGGAGATCGCGGCCGTGCTGCCCGTCGGCCTTGGCTACGACATGGTGACGGCGATGTACCTGTTCGCGCCCTTCGCAGTCTATCTTTTCCTGGTTCCGGAACGCTGGTATCGCGCCCGCTGGCATCGAGCGCTGATCTGGGCCGGCAGCTTCGCAACGCTGTTCGGGCTGATGTACCTGGGAGCGGTGGAGTATTACTTCTTCGACGAGTTCGACGCGCGCTTCAACTTCGTGGCGGTGGAATACCTGATCTACCCCCACGAGGTGTTCGTCAACATCTGGGATTCCTACCCCGTGGGCCGGGCCCTGGCGGCGGTGGCCGCGGGAGCGGCCTTGGCGCTGTGGACCCTGCGCCGCCCGCTCGCGGCGAGCTTCCGCGCACCCAGCACCTATGCCCAGCGGGCACGGGTCCTGGTGCTGTTTGCGGTGGCGCTTACCACGGTCCATACGGCGGTGAACGCCGACACCGGGCACTACTCCCGGAACCGGGTGGCCAACGAACTGGCGCAAAACGGGGTGTACTCGTTCTTTCACGCCGCATTCCACCACGACCTGGACTACCACCACTTCTACGTGACGCTGGAGCCGCGGGAGGCGGCGGAACGCCTGCGCCGCCTGGTAGCCCAGCCCAACGCGACTTTCCTCCCGGGGGCGGAGAACCCCATTGCGCGTCACGTGGAGTACCCGGGCGCCCCCCGTCTGCTCAACGTGGTGGTGATCGTTGAGGAATCCCTGGGCGCGGATTTCGTGGGCGCTTACGGAGACGCACGCGGCCTCACGCCCAACCTGGACCTGCTTGCCAGTGACAGCGTCCTGTTCACCAACGTCTACGCCACCGGCACCCGCACCGTGCGCGGCCTGGAAGCCATCAGCGCCTCGTTCCCGCCGATCCCGGGCGAGTCCATCGTGAAGCGTCCCCACAACGAGAACCTGTTCAACTGGTCCACAGTGATGGCCGGCCAGGGTTATGGCCCGACCTTCATCTATGGCGGCTACGGGACCTTCGACAACATGAATTATTTCTTCGGTCACAACGGCTACCGGGTGGTGGACCGCACCGACATGGACACGCCGAAATTCAGCAATATCTGGGGTGTCTCCGACGAAGACCTGTTCCGCAACGCGATCCGGTATTACGACGAGCAGCATCGCAAGGGGGAGCGCATCTTCTCCCTGGTGATGACCACCTCCAACCACAAGCCCTTTACCTTCCCCGAGGGCGTGCCCGGGGTTCCGGTCGAGGGCGGCGGACGACTCGCCGGCGTGAAATATGCCGATTACGCTCTCGGCCGCTTCTTTGACGAGGCGAAAAGTCATCCGTGGTTCGGCGACACCGTGTTCGTGATCGTGGGTGACCATGGAGCGCGGGTGTACGGGCGGGAGGACATCCCGCTGCGCAGCTACGAACTGCCGCTGCTGGTTTACTCGCCCAGGCATCTTGCGCCGCGCCGGGTCGACACCGTCACCAGCCAGATCGACATCGCGCCGACGGTGCTGGGGATGCTCAACGTCTCCTACGACAGTGCGTTCTTTGGCCGCGACGTGCTGGTCGGGGCCGCCACGGCGGGCCTGGTGCCCCTGAACCACAACCGGGACATCGCGCTAATGGAGAACGGGCGGCTGACCGAGCTTAACCTGCGCAAGGGGAGCGTGACCCTGGCCTACGACAAGGTCAGCAACCGGCAGGTCCCGCTGGAGACGGATGCGGAGCGGCTGAAGGACGCCGTGGCCGTGTTCCAGTCCGCCTACGACCTCTTCACCCGGGGCCAGTTCCAGTATCACTGAGGTACCCGGCTTCGCGGTACTCCTTCCCCCTGCAGGGGGATCCGGCGTATCATCCCCGGCGCGCCCGGGCGCGGTGCCCCGGCGCCCCACCATCACCCGCGTCCGGACCCCATGCATACGCTGATCTGCGGCTCGATCGCCTACGACAACATCATGGTCTTCCACGACCATTTCAAGAACCACATCCTGCCCGACAAGATCCATATCCTGAACGTGTCTTTCCTGGTGCCAGACATGCGCCGGGAATTCGGCGGCTGCGCCGGCAACATTGCCTACAGCCTGGAAATGCTGGGCGGCTCGCCGCTGATCATGGCGACCGTGGGCGATGACTTCCAGCCCTATGCCTACCGGCTGGAAAAGCTGAGACTCTCCTCGCGCCACGTGCGCCACGTGCCCGACACCTTCACCGCCCAGGCTTTCATCACCACCGACCTCGCTGACAACCAGATCACCGCCTTCCACCCGGGCGCCATGAACCACTCCCACGCCAACAGCGTCACGCACGCGAAGGACGTTTCCCTGGGCATCGTGTCTCCCGACGGGCGGGAGGGCATGCTGCAGCACGCGCAGGAATTCCACGAGGCTGGCATTCCTTTTGTCTTCGATCCCGGCCAGGGGCTGCCCATGTTCAGCGGCGCCGAGCTATTGCGGCTCATCGGCTTCGCCGATTACCTGACGGTGAACGACTACGAGGCCCAGATGCTGCAGGAAAAAACCGGCCTCACCGTGGACTCCCTCGCCAAACTGGTGAAGGCGCTGGTGGTGACCCTGGGCGCGGAAGGCTCCGTGATCCACGCCGACGGGCGGCGGATCGAAATTCCTAGTGTTACTCCGGACGACGTCGTGGACCCGACGGGCTGCGGCGACGCGTTCCGGGCCGGGCTGCTCTACGGCATCGCCCATGGCATGGACTGGGAGCAGACAGGAAGGCTCGCTTCCCTCATGGGGGCCCTCAAGATCGCCCATCGCGGGGGGCAGAATCACCATTACACCCGCGCCGAGATCGGCGAGCGCTATCGCGCGGCTTTCGGGGATTCCGTCTGGTAGCGGTGCGGGCCCCGGCCCGGCTCCTTGGCCAAACTGTAAAGCCGCCGTCACCGGCGCGTCTTCCCCCTATCCTTCATCCGCGATCAAGCAACGGAGGAAACAGCAGATGTCGCGACAGTTTCCCTGGCGGGCGCATGCGCAGCGCGGGCATGAAGCCTCGCGGCGGTTGACGGCCCATTTCGCACCCTCCGTGGCGGAAGTGGTGGATGCCCAGCGCCTGCGCTTCCGGGTGTTCGGAGGGGAAATGGGCGCGAGCCTGCGCAAGGCGGAAGAGGGACGGGACCGGGACATCGTCGCCCCCTTCTGCGAGCACCTGCTGGTAAGGGACGCCTTCACCGGCGAAGTGGTGGGCGCCTATCGCATTCTGAACGGTGCCCAGGCGAAGAAGATCGGCGGGTTCTACTCCGACGACCAGTTCGCTCTGGCGCGCCTGGGGCACTTGCGCGAGCGCATTGCCGAGGTGGGCCGCGCCTGAGTTCATCCGGATTACCCCAACGGCGCCACCATCGCGCTGCTGTGGCGGGGACTGGCGGAATGCATGCGCCAGCACCTTTACGATTACCGGATGGGCTGCGCCAGGATCGGCATGAAGGATGGCGGCCGCCTGGCCACGGCCCCTGTCATCGTCTGAGCAAGGAACGGCTGAGCCCGGTGGAGTATCGGGTGTTTCCTAGGCACCCGTTGTCGCTCGGAGCACCAGAAGCAATGCGCGATGCCCCGGTGCCGCCGCTCATCAAGGGTTACCCGAGGGCGGGCGCCTGGATCTGCGGCGAGCCGGGCTGGATCCGGACTTCAAGACCGCGGACCTGCTCGTCCTCCTTCCCCTGTCCCGCGTCGATCCACGCTGCGCCCGGCACTTCGTATGTTCCCAGGCGTAGCGCGGAAGTCGCCAACCCCCTATCATTGCCTCGTTTCCCGGCGGCCCTTCCGCGGGCCGAGCCGGGTTATTTTTTTGCTTTCCCGGGTATGGGGTCGAAGACAAGCGGCTTTCCCAGGCGCGTTCTGCGCTTCCTGCGCCTGCTCCTGCACGCGGGGTGGGCGCTCGCCCTGGCGACCTTCGCCTATCCCAGGGGGGACCAGGTTCGCCGCGCGCAGTTGCTGGGTGACTGGTCCAGGAAGCTTCTCGAAATCCTAAACATCAAACTGATAGTGAAAGGCAAGCCGCCCAAGGTGCCGGGCCAGCGCGTCGTGGTCGTGGGCAACCATGTGTCCTGGTTGGACGTCTTCGCCGTGGATTCGGTGTGCCCGTCGCGCTTCGTGGCCAAGAGCGAGATCCGGAAATGGCCGGTGGCCGGATGGCTCGCCGCCAGGGCCGGCACGCTGTTCATAGACCGGGGCCGGCGCCACGCCACCGCCCGCACCAATATGTCGATCATCGAGGCTATCCGCGCCGGCGACTGCGTGGCCCTTTACCCCGAAGGCTCCACCACCGACGGCACCCTGGTGAAGCCTTTTCATGCCTCGCTGCTGCAGCCGGCGGTGGATGCGGGGGCGACCGTCCATACGGCGTCCCTGCGCTACCTGGATGCCGAGGGCCGGTTCACGATGGCCGCGGCCTACATCGACAACATGTCGCTGCTCAGGAGCGTGCTCCAGATCATCCGCGAGCCCATGCTCACCGCGGAACTTACCTTCGGGGAGCCCATCCGCGCCGAAGGCATGGACCGCCGGGAATTGGCGCGGGTGACGGAGGAGGCTACCGCCCGGTCCCTCGGGCTGCCGCCGCCCCACAGGCAACCTGGAAAACCTTCCGGTCCTCCAGCCTGACCGCGCTCAGCCGGCCGCCCCACAGGCAGCCGGTGTCGATGGCGATGAGGTCATCCCGCAGGCGCAGGCCCAGCGCCGCCCAGTGGCCGCACACCACGGTGATGCCCTCGGTCATTCGATCGGGCAGGTCGAACCAGGGCAGCAGCCCCTCCGGGATGTGCTCCAGATTGCCGGAATAGGACAGGTCCATGGTGCCCTCGGGCGTTGCCACCCGCAGCCGGGTCATGGCGTTCACGATCACCCGCAGCCGGTCGGCGCCCTTGAGGGAGTCGTCCCAGTAGTCGGGCCGGTTTCCGTACATGGCGCCGAAAAAACTGCGCCAGTTCCTGCCGCGAAGCGCGGTTTCGACTTCGTGGGCGAGGGACAGGGCCCGCTCCGCCGTCCATGGCGGCAGCAGCCCGGCATGCACCATCAGGTAGTGACCCTCCACATGAATGAGGGGCCGGCGGCGCAGCCACAAAAGCAGTTCGTCTCGATCGGGTGCCTGCAGGACGTCGCGCAGCGTGTCCGAGTCCTTCGGCGTTGTGGCTCCGCCCGCGACGGCCAGCAAATGGAGGTCGTGATTGCCCAGGACCGTGATGGCCCGTTCGCCCAGGCTTTTCACGAAGCGCAGCACGGCGGCTGATTCGCTGCCGCGGTTGACCAAATCCCCCACCAGCCAGAGACGATCCCGGGAGGGCTCGAATGCGCAGGCGTCCAGCAGTCGTCGGAGCTGCGAGTAACCGCCCTGAACGTCTCCGATCGCGTAGGTGGCCATGGTCGCGAAAACAAAAAAAGGCGCAGGTTCGCTGCGCCTCGGGACGCCGGGAGCGCGGTTATTTCGACTCGCTCACCATGTAGTCCACGCCCGCCTTCACGTCCGCGTCGGGCAGGGCCACGTTGCCTCCCTTGGGCGGCATGGCGCCCTTGCCCTTGAGGGCACTGGTATAGAGGGCGTCCTTGCCCTTGGCGATGCGCGGTCCCCAGGCGGCCTTGTCGCCCAGCT
>DKBC01000315.1 GCA_002451065.1 Betaproteobacteria bacterium UBA6910 | reverse complement strand
TGGACGAGTTTCAGGACACCAGCCCCCTGCAATACCGCTGGCTGCGTCTGCTGGCCGGCGGGCGCAACTCGGTGTTCGGCGTGGGCGACGACGACCAGTCCATCTATGCCTTCCGCGGAGCGTCCGCGCAGAACATGCAGGATTTCCAGCGCGACTTCCCGGTGCACCGGCTGGTGAAGCTGGAGCGCAACTACCGTTCCCACGGCAACATCCTCGATGCAGCCAATGCACTCATCCGCCACAACCGGACGCGGCTCGGGAAGAATCTGTGGACCGAGGATGACCGGGGCGAGCCGCTGCGGGTGTATGACGCGGCCACCGACCTGGAGGAGGCGTCGTTCATTGTGGACGAGGTCAAGGCGCTGCGCGACGAGGGCGTGCCCCTCACCGACATCGCGGTCCTGTACCGGTCCAATGCCCAGTCGCGGGTGCTGGAACACGCGCTGTTCAACGCGGGTGTGCCCTATCGCGTTTTCGGCGGATTGCGCTTCTTCGAGCGCCAGGAAATCAAGCACGCGCTGGCCTATTTGCGGCTGGCGGCCAACCCCGAGGACGACAACGCCCTGCTTAGGGTGGTCAACGTCCCGGCGCGGGGCATCGGCGCCCGCACCCTGGAGCAGCTCCAGGAGGAGGCCAGGGCCGGCAATGTGACCCTGTGGCAGGCGGCGGTGCGGAAGGCGGAGACGGCGCGCTCGAAAACCGAGGGGCGGGGATTGCCGGCCTTCGTTGCCCTGGTGCAAACCCTGCGCGAAGGGAGCCCCGGGCTATCGCTGCCGGAGATCGTCGATCACGTGGTGGCCCGGAGCGGGCTGGTGGAAATGTATCGGGGGGAGCGCGAGGGCGCCGACCGCATCGAGAACCTGGAGGAACTGGTGAATGCCGCCGCCGGCTTCGTGATGGAGGCGGAGGACGATTCCCTGACCGCGTTCCTTACCCACGCGGCCCTGGAGGCGGGAGAGCACCAGGCGGCGAGCGGGACCGAGGCGCTGCAGATGATGACCGCGCATTCGGCCAAGGGGCTGGAGTTTCACACGGTGTTCGTGAGCGGCCTTGAGGAAGGCCTGTTTCCCCACGAGAACAGCCGCAACGACGCCGGCGGCCTGGAGGAGGAGCGGCGCTTGATGTACGTGGCCCTGACCCGGGCGCGGCGCCGCCTGTACCTGACCTTCTCCCAGTGCCGCATGCTGCACGGGCAGACGCGCTACAACGTCGCATCCCGCTTCCTGCAGGAACTCCCCGAGAGCCTGATGAAATGGGTGGGGCCGGTGGCGCCGGGATTCGCGGCCTACCAGTCCGCGCCGCTGCCTGGCCACGTCCACACGACACCGGCGCTGGCGGCCACGGCGGGAAGCGCCGGCTGGCGGGTGGGGCAGAACGTCAGCCACCCCAAATTCGGCTCTGGGGTGATCGTCAACTGCGAGGGTCACGGGGCCGACGCCCGGGTCCAGGTGCGATTCAGTTCCTGCGGAACCAAGTGGCTGGCCCTGGAGTATGCCAAGCTCACGGCGGGCTAGTAATCTCCGGCGGCTCCGGTTCCGGCGCGGGCTCGATGAACAAGTCCCGGTAGCCGGCGTAGATGGACGCGAATACGGTGGGGACCAGCAGGAACAGGCCAAGGCCGAACGGGATCAGGGCGATCATGGTCAGGGCAATGAGGGCGGTGCCGTAGATCAGGAACGGCAGCACGTTCTTGAGGCACGCCATTAAGCTCTCGATCAGGGACCGCACCACCGGCCTGCGCTGGAACACGATGAGCAGCGGCGCGAACCACATCGCCATCACGAGGGGCAGGTTGAGCAGCAGGGACAAGGACGTGGCGAGCTGGGCCCGGGCCAGGGCCGACGCGTCCATGGCGGCCACCGCCTCCACCGCCTTGTCGAGACCCTGCTGGCTGGCCACCACCAGTTCCTCGAAATCCGCGCCGCCCACGTAGATCACCACGAAAGACAGGGCGATCTGAGCCGCCAGGGCCAAGCCCCCAAGCGTGATCAGGGGTGCCGCCCCGGGGCCGAAGGCGGCGAGCACATGGGTGAGCTGCATGCGCCCGCTTTGCTCCAGGCTCCGGCAGCCCAGCATCAGCCCCGCCAGGAACACCGGATAGAGCAGGTTCAGGGCCAGCACCCCCAGCACGCCCAGCTTGGTCGCAACCCAGAAAATCGCCACCAGCGCCAGGCATTGACCGATCCAGTTGAGAGGCGACCTGCGGAACAGGGTGAAGCCTTCCACGATCCATTGCCAGCCGCGGGCGGCGGCGACGGTCTTGATCTGTCCGTTCATCTTGCCTCTCTAGTGTAGTGGTGCGATCCAGAGGCGCGTCGCCCGGCCATGGGACTCGACGCGGAGCCTCAGGATGTCGCGGAAATGCCGGGGATCCTTGGTGTAGGTGAGCTCGCCCGGCCGCGGTGAGTGGTAATCCGCGAGCCGCGACAGCCAGAAGCGCAGGGCGGCGGCGCGCAGCAGCACCGGCCAGGCGCCACGCTCGATGGCGGAAAGCGGGCGATTCACGTGGTAGCCTTCAAGCAGCGCGCAGGTTCGCGCCTCGTCCAGGCTGCCGTCTCCGGCGATGCACCAGTCGTTGGCGACGATGGCCAGATCGTAGAGCAACACGTCGGTGCAGGCGAAGTAGAAGTCGATCACGCCGCTGATCTTCCCCTGGTCCCAGAGCACGTTGTCCCGGAACAGATCGGCGTGGACGATGCCGCGGGGCAGGTCCGGAAAGCGGTACAGGGACTGGAACCTGAGCTCTTCCCGGAGCAGGGCCGCATCTTCCACCGAAAGGGTGGGGAGCGCCGCGTCCGCCGCTTCCCGCCACCAGCGAGGCCCCCGCGGATTGGGAAGGCGGCGGCCGAACCTTGTGCCCGCCAGATGAAGGTCGGCGACGATTTTCCCCACGGCGGCGCAGTGCTCGACGCTGGGCGCGGTGACCGGTGCCCCCGGCAGGAAGGTTACCAGGGCGGCGGGCTTGCCCTGGAGCCGGTCCAGGGTGCGGCCCTGTTCGTTGCCCAGGGGCCGCGGGCAGGGAAAACCGCTTTGCGCGAGATGCAGCATCAGCTCCAGATAAAATGGCAGCGCCTCGGCCGGCAGGCGCTCGAACAGGGTCAGCACGTAGCGGCCGGAGTCGGTTTCCACCCGGTAGTTCGTGTTCTCGATGCCTTCGGCGATGCCGTGCAGCCCGCGCAGCGCACCCACCCCGAACCCCGCGAGCCAGGGCGAAAGCTGTTCCGGGGTCACCGGCGTGAAGACGGACATGAAGCCTGACGCTTGGAATTGGGGGAACGCTGGATTCCCGGCGGTGCTCCTGGCGCCGTGTGTTTCTAGAATTCGTGGATCACCCACATGGGTGGCTGGAAACCCTCATCCAGGCTGTCCCGCCGAACGAAATAGCCGTTGCCCTTGGGATCGACGAGGTAATAGGGCACCCCGACCCGGGGAGTGATCTTGATCATGTAGAGCCGGCCGTTGATGCGGTATTCCTCGACGATGTCCTCGCCGCGCTTGATGATGGTGACTTGGGGCTCCAGGGATGGATCCAGCTCGTAGCCCGGCGGGGGCGGCGGCGGCTCCGGCAGCGGCTCCAGGTTCGGTGGCGTCTTGTCCTGGGCCAGCCCCAATTGGGCTGCCAGCAGCAGGGCAAGGAATGCCGGAAGCATCGAGCAGGATTTGTGCATGGCGCAATTATCCCATAATCCCGGCAACGCAAGTTTCGGTGCCATGCCTTTGCGCCAGCCTTCCGGGAAATCCCGGGAGGGTCGCTAAAGGTTGAGCTGCGCCTCCCGCTCGGCGGCCGAAGGCTCGAAGCCACGGGCCTCGTAGTGCTTGAAGATGGCCTCCACCACCGCCTTGGGTTCGTCGATGATCTTCACCAGATCCAGGTCGAAGCCGTCGATCATCTTCTCGTCGATGAGGGTGGTCTTGAACCAGTCCAGCAGCCCCTTCCAGAACTCGGAATGCACCAGGATGATGGGGATCCTGCGCGTTTTCCCGGTCTGCAGCAGCGTCAGAGCCTCCATCAGCTCGTCCAGGGTGCCGAAGCCGCCGGGAAGCACCACATACGCCGCCGCGAACTTCACGAACATGTACTTGCGGGCGAAGAAATGGCGGAAGGTCTGGCTGATGTCCTGGTAGGGATTCGCGTGCTGCTCGTGGGGGAGCTGGATGTTGAGGCCGACGCTGGGCGAGCGCCCGAAGTAGGCGCCCTTGTTGGCGGCTTCCATGATGCCCGGACCGCCGCCGGAAATGACGCAGAAGCCCGCGTCGGAGAGCTGGCGGCAGATCTGCTCGGCCAGGAGATAGTAGCGGTGATTGGGAGGCACCCGCGCGCTGCCGAACACGCTGACCGAGGGGCCGATGTTGGCGAGGCGTTCCGTGCCCTCCACGAATTCTGACATAATCCCCAGCACGCGCCAGGATTCCCGCGAGGTCCAGCTTTTCTCGGCAACGACGGGTCCGCCGACGGGAATCTTGCTCTCGATGTTCATGGTTTCACCTTTCCGGAAATTTCCGCCACCGCTATGAGCCCGCAGGATTCGCAGGAGGCCGGCAAGACGCTGCTGCTGGTGGACGGCTCGTCCTACCTGTACCGCGCCTTTCACGCCCTGCCGGACCTGCGCAACCGGGCCAACGAGCCCACCGGCGCGATCTACGGCGTGATCAACATGCTGCGCCGGCTGCGCAGGGAGGTCGCGGCCGATTATATCGCCTGCGTTTTCGACGCAAAAGGCAAGACCTTCCGCGACGAGCTTTACCCGGACTACAAGGCCCATAGGCCGCCCATGCCCGACGACCTGGCGGCGCAGATCGAGCCCCTCAACGACTGTATCCGGGCCCTGGGCTGGCCCTTGCTGGTGATCGACGGCGTGGAGGCCGACGACGTGATCGGCACCCTGGCGCGGGAGGCCGAGTCCCGGGGTATGCGCACCGTCATCTCCACCGGCGACAAGGATCTCACCCAGCTTGTGACACCTTCGGTGAAACTGGTCAACACCATGAGCAACGAAACGCTGGACCGGGCCGGCGTGCTGGCCAAGTTCGGCGTCCCTCCCGAGCGCATGCTCGACTATCTCACCCTCATCGGTGACGCCGTCGACAACGTGCCGGGCGTAGAGAAGGTGGGGCCCAAGACCGCTGCCAAGTGGCTGGCCGAGTATGGCTCCCTGGAGGAGATCATGAACCACGCCGACGAGATCAAGGGTGTGGCGGGCGAGAACCTGCGTCGGGCGCGGGATTGGCTGCCCAGGGCGCGGCAGTTGCTGGCAGTGAAATGCGATGTTGAGTTCGAGAAATCGATTTCTGGACTGTCGCCCCGGGAACCGGATACCGCGCGGCTCAAGGAGCTGTTCGAGCGCCTCGGGTTCAGGACGTGGCTGCGGGAACTGCAGGATGCCGCGGCCGGCCCGGAGCCGGATGCCGCAAGCGGCGGGAAGCGGGGCCCGCACCATCCGGAGCAGCGCGACTATGAGTCGATCCTTACCGGGGGTCAGCTTGACGCATGGCTGGAAAAAATCTCGATCGCGGATCTGGTGTCCCTGGACACGGAAACCACCAGCCTGGACCCGATGCAGGCCCGGCTGGTGGGAATATCCTTCAGCCTCGAGCCCCACGCGGGGGCTTACCTTCCCCTGGGGCATCGCTATCAGGGCGCGCCAACCCAGTTCGGCCTGGACGCGGCACTGTCCAAGCTCAAGCCCTGGCTCGAGGATCCGGGGCGCGGCAAGGTGGGCCAGCACCTGAAGTATGACGCCCACGTGTTTGCAAACCACGGCATCGCGTTGCGCGGAATCGTCCACGACACGCTGCTCGAATCCTACGTCCTGGAGAGCCACCGGGGACACGACCTGGATTCCCTGGCAGAGCGGCACCTGGGAATCAAGACCATCACCTACGACGAGGTGACGGGAAAGGGCGCGGCACGCATCGGTTTTGACCAGGTGGAGGTGGCGCGCGCCACCGAGTACGCGGCCGAAGACGCCGACGTTGCGCTGCGGCTGCACCGGGTGATGTGGCCCGAGATCGAGGGCGACGAGAAGTTGCGCCATGTGTATCAGGCCATCGAGATGCCGCTGGTGCCGGTGCTGCTCGACATGGAGCGCAATGGCGTGCTTCTGGACACGGCGGCGCTGGAGGGCCAGAGCCGGGAGATCGGGGAAAAGCTGGTGGAGCTGGAGCGGCGGGCCCAGGAGCTGGCGGGGCAACCCTTCAACCTCAACTCTCCCAAGCAGATCCAGGAAATCCTGTTCGAGCGGCTCAAGCTGAAGCCGCTCAAGAAGACGCCGGGTGGCGCCCCCTCCGTGGACGAGGAAGTGCTGCAGCAACTGGCCCTGGACTATCCGCTGCCCAAGGCGCTGCTTGACTACCGCGCCCTGGCGAAGCTCAAGTCCACCTACACCGACAAGCTGCCCCGCATGGTGGACCCGGATACCGGGCGCGTCCACACCAATTACGCCCAGGCGGTGGCGGTGACCGGGCGCCTCGCCAGCAACGATCCCAATCTGCAGAACATCCCGGTGCGCACGGCCGAGGGACGGCGCATCCGGGAGGCATTCATCGCACCCCCGGGCCGGGCGATTCTGTCGGCGGACTACTCCCAGGTGGAATTGCGCATCATGGCTCACATCTCCGGCGACCCGGGCCTGCTGCGGGCTTTCGCCGAGGGTCACGACGTCCACGCCAGCACTGCGGCGGAAGTTTTCGGCGTGCCCCTGGAGTCGGTGACTGCCGAGCAGCGGCGGTACGCCAAAGTCATAAACTTTGGCCTGATCTACGGCATGTCGGAGTTCGGCCTCGCCTCCCAGCTCGGGCTCGAGCGCTCGGCGGCGCGCAGCTACATGGACCGCTACTTCGCGCGCTATCCCGGGGTCGCCGAATACATGGAGCGCACCCGCGAAGAGGCGCGTTCCCGGGGTTACGTCGAGACCGTGCTCGGCCGGCGCTTGTGGCTTCCTGAAATCCGGGGCGGCAATCCCCAGAGGCGCCAGGCGGCGGAGCGGGCGGCGATCAACGCGCCCATGCAGGGCACCGCCGCCGACCTCATCAAGCTCGCCATGATCGCGGTGCATGGCTGGCTCGGGAGGGAGCGGCTGTCGACGCGGCTGGTGATGCAGGTCCACGACGAACTGGTGCTGGAGGTGGCCGAAGCGGAACTCGAAGTCGTTCGGGCCCGGGTGCCGGAGCTTATGGCTGGCGTGGCGCAGCTCCGGGTGCCCCTGGTGGTGGACGTCGGGGTGGGCCCCAACTGGGAACGGGCCCATTGAGGGATTTTGACTTGACCGGCGCGGTTGGCTAGCGTGTCGGCCATGGCCGCCGTTTCAGCTCCCCCGTCGCAGCCGGAGCCCCAGATCCGCCGCGAGGACGCGGGGGACGGCAGTGCGCGTCTGTTGCTTGCCGGCACCTGGAACCTGCAGGCCCTGGGGCGGCGGGCGGCGGAGATTTCTGCCAAGCTGCAAACCTACGCCGCCGACCCGCGGGCCGCATGGGATCTGACCGGGATCGACCGCCTGGACGACGCGGGCGCCGTACTGCTCTGGCGGGCCTGGGGTGCGCGGCGGCCGGACCGTCTGCTCCTTCGGTCCGAGCACGAGGCGTTCTTCCATCACCTCGCCCACGCCGAGCATCCTCCGCGCCGCCGGCGCGGCTTCAGCCCATTGAACGCCGCTCTGGGCACGGGGCGCTTCGCCCTCCTCATGGCGGATCACGCGGCCGGATTCCTGAATTTGGTGGGCCAGGTGGTGATCGAGTCTCTGCGGCTCCTGACCCATCCTTCCCACATTCCGTGGCGGACGATCTCCGCCAATGTCTACCGCGCCGGCGCCCAGGCCCTGGGGATAACCGCCATGGTAGGATTTCTCATCGGCGTCACCCTCTCCTATCTCACGGCGAGGCAGCTCAAGATCGTGGGCGCCGATATCTTCATCGTGGACATTCTCGGCATCGGCATCATCCGCGAGATCGGACCGGTGTTGGCGGCGGTCCTGGTGGCGGGGCGCTCCGGGTCGGCCATGACCGCCCAGATCGGCGTCATGCGGGTCACCCAGGAGCTGGACGCCATGGCGGTGCTGGGAATCTCCCAGATCCAGCGCCTGGTGCTGCCCCGGGTCGCGGCGCTGGCCCTGGCCCTGCCGCTGCTGGTGCTGTGGACCGACTTTTCCGGGCTCGTCGGCGGCATCCTGGCGGCCGAGGTCCAGCTGGACGTGGGGATGCAGGATTTCCTGCTCCGGCTGCCGGACGCGGTGCCGGTTTCCAATCTCTGGCTGGGGCTTTCCAAGGGCCTGGTGTTTGGAGTCCTCATCGCCTTGGTGGCCTGCCATCTGGGCCTGCGGGTGCGGCCCAATACCGAGAGCCTGGGCATCGGCACCACCAACTCGGTCGTGACCTCCATCACCCTGGTGATCCTGGTGGATGCCGCGTTCGCGGTGGCTTTTTCTCACGTGGGGTTCCGGTGAGGGATAGGACCGCAGTCATCGAAGTGCGAAACCTGCATACCCGGTTCGGGCGGGCGGTGGTGCACGCGGGAGTGAATCTGGTGGTGTACCGCGACGAGGTGGTGTCCATCGTGGGCGGGTCGGGCAGCGGCAAGACGACCCTGATGCGCCAGATGCTGGGATTGGACCGGCCGGCTCGGGGTTCGGTCACCGTGTTCGGGTGCGATGTCCACCGGGGCGATCCCCGCGAACTGGCGCGCCTGCGTACCCGCTGGGGTGTCGTGTTCCAGGAGGGCGCCCTGTTCTCGGCGCTGTCGGTTTTCGACAACGTTGCGCTGCCCCTGCGGGAGCTGAGAATACTGCCGAAGGACCTGGTGCGGGACATCGTGATGCTCAAGCTGGAGATGGTGGGGATCGAGGCACGCCACGCCTCGAAGCTGCCCGCCGAACTCTCCGGCGGAATGTCGAAACGGGTCGGGCTGGCCCGCGCCCTGGCATTGGACCCCGAACTGCTGTTCCTGGACGAGCCGACCGCAGGCCTGGACCCGGCGCGAAGCGAGAACTTCGTTTCCCTGGTGGGGACGCTGCGCCAGGAACTGGCACTCACCGTGGTGATGGTCACCCACGATTTGGACACGGTGGCGGCGCTATCAGACCGGGTGGCGGTGCTGGCCGACCACCATCTGGTGGCGATTGGGACACTTCCCGAGGTGATCCGCGCCGACCACCCGTTTATTGAAAGCCTGTTCCGCGGGGAGCGGGGGAGGCGGGCCTTGGGCGCCGTGCCGCCCGAGTTGCAGGTATCCTAGGAGCATTCTGGAGAGATTCATGGAAAACCGCGCCTACCTCATCGCCGCCGGACTGTTCACGATATTGCTCGGCCTGGCGGTGTTCTTTACCGCCAAGTGGCTTACCGGCGGGACGGTCGCGCGCAAGCCCTACGACGTGGTTTCGGAATTCCCGGTGACCGGCCTCAATCCCCGCGCGGCGGTGCGCTACCGGGGCGTGGAGGTGGGCCGGGTCGAGACGATTCGCCTGAACCCTGAGAATCAGCGGGAGATCCTGGTGCGGGTCCTGGTGGACGACGACGTCAAGCTCACCCGGTCCACTTACGGCCAGCTGGGCTTCCAGGGGGTGACCGGCATCGCCCACGTGCATTTGGAGGACGACGGTTCCTCCCAGGAGGTGCTCAAGACCGGGCGCGCGAACCCGGCGCGCATCCCCATGCGTCCGTCATTCGTGCAGCAGCTGAGCCAGACCGGACAGGATCTGATGGCCAACGTCAACGAGACCGCGCTGCG
>DKBC01000214.1 GCA_002451065.1 Betaproteobacteria bacterium UBA6910 | reverse complement strand
CTACTTCGACATCGGCATCGCCGTGGGCTCGCCCCGGGGACTGGTGGTGCCCATCGTCCGTGACGCGGACAGGCTCTCGCTGGCGGATATCGAGAAGCAGATCGCCGATTTCGGCAAGCGCGCCCAGGCCGGCAAGCTCGGCATCGAGGAACTGACAGGGGGGACCTTTTCCATCTCCAACGGCGGCGTGTTCGGGTCCATGCTCTCGACGCCCATCATCAATCCGCCCCAGAGCGCGATCCTCGGCATTCACGCCACCAAGGAGCGGGCGGTGGTGGAGAACGGGCAGATCGTGATCCGTCCCATGAACTACCTGGCGCTGTCCTACGACCACCGCATCATCGACGGGCGGGAGGCGGTGCTGTCCCTGGTGGCGATCAAGGAAGCGCTGGAAGATCCGGCGCGGATGCTGCTGGACGTTTAACAACCTCTTACCTCAGGGGCGGGAGGCGGAGGCGCGGGCATTTTCCCCGCTCATTCCCCTTTGTCCCTGGTTTTCCGTGGCGAGGAAAGGGTTAGCAGAATGTCAAAGACCTTCGACGTGGCAGTGCTTGGCGCCGGTCCCGGTGGCTACGTGGCGGCGATCCGCTGCGCCCAGCTCGGGCTCGAGACGGTATGCATCGACGAGTGGAAGAACTCCAAGGGCAAGCCGGCCCTGGGCGGCACCTGCCTCAACGTGGGGTGCATCCCCTCCAAGGCGCTGCTGGAATCCTCCGAAAACTACGAGCGCGCACTGCACAAATTCGCCGCCCACGGCATCAAGGTCTCCGGGGTCGCGCTGGACGTGCCCACCATGATCGGACGCAAGGACAAGATCGTGGAGCAGCTGACCGGCGGCATTGGCATGCTGTTCAAGAAGAACAAGGTGACGTCCATCCACGGCCGCGGCACGCTGGTGGCGGCGGGGGAAACCTACCGCATCGAGGCCAAGGACGGCGCCAGGAGCGAAACGGTGGAGGCCAGGCACGTCATCATCGCCACCGGTTCGGTGCCGCGGGCGCTGCCCTTCGCGCCCTTCGACAACGACCTGATCCTGGACAACGCGGGGGCGCTGGCGCTTACCGAGGTGCCCAGGCGCCTGGGCGTCATCGGCGCCGGCGTCATCGGGCTGGAGATGGGCAGCGTGTGGAAGCGGCTGGGATCGGAGGTGACGGTCCTGGAGGCGCTGCCGGCCTTTCTCATGGCCGCGGACGAGTCCGTGGCCAAGGAAGCGCTCAAGGTCTTCACCAAGGATCAGGGCCTGGTGATCCAGACCGGGGTCAAGGTGACCGGGGTCAAGGCCGTGAAAAAGTCGGTCTCGGTGGATTTCGAGAACGCCAAGGGCCTGGCCCAGAAGCTGGACGTGGACAAGCTGATTGTCGCCATCGGCCGCGCACCCAACACCGAGGGGCTGGGTGCGGCCAGCGTGGGGCTCAAGGTCGATNNGGTCGATAACGGGGGGCGGGTGGAAGTGGACGGCCATTGCCGGACCAACCTCCCCAATGTGTACGCCATCGGCGACGTGGTCCGTGGGCCGATGCTGGCCCACAAGGCTTCCGAGGAGGGGGTGATGGTGGCGGAACTCATCGTGGGCCAGAAACCCCACATCAACCTCGATACCGTGCCCTGGGTGATTTACACCTCGCCGGAAATTGCCTGGGTGGGCAAGACCGAGCAGGAACTCAAGGCGGCGGGAGTCTCGTACAAGGTGGGCCAGTTCCCGTTCCTGGCCAATGGCCGGGCCAAGGCCCTGGGCGAGACCGCCGGCTTCATCAAATTCCTGGCCGACGCCCGGACCGACCGCATTTTGGGTGTGCACATGATGGGACCCTACGTCTCGGAGATGATCGCCGAGGCGGTGGTGGCCATGGAATTCTCGGCCAGCGCCGAGGACATCGCCCGCATCGTGCACGCGCACCCGTCGCTCTCGGAATCCATCCACGAGGCGGCGCTGGGCGTAGACAAGCGGACCATCCACATCTGAAGCCGGGTGGGGGAGGATGTCGGCGCTCAAGGCGATACCGTCATCCCCGGGGGGGCGCCAGGAAGGACCCCTGCTCGACGACGCCTCCAGCTTCGCCGGCTGGATGAAATGCGTCGCCCACAAGCACGGCTATGTCCTCGATGAATCCCAGGGTGTCGCGGTGCTGGCGCTGGAGCGGCTCTACGAGGACCTGCTCGGTCTCGAGCGCATGGAGGGGCGCCTGGTGCGGCTGCTGGCCCGGCGGCGCGCGGTGCTTGGCATCTACCTTTGGGGCGGAGTCGGCCGGGGGAAGAGCTTCCTCATGGACAACTTCTTCGGCTTTGCGCCGGGGAAGCGCAAACGCCGGGTCCACTTCCACCGCTTCATGCAGGAGGTCCATCATGCCCTCAAGGGGCTGCAGGGCCAGACCGACCCGGTGTTCGCGGTGGCGCGTCGCGCGGCCCGGGAGACGCGCCTCCTGTGCCTGGACGAGTTCCATGTCAACGACATCGGCGACGCCATGCTCATGCGACGATTGTTGGAGGGACTGTTTTCCGAGGGGGTGGTGGTGGTGACCACATCCAACTCCCACCCCGACGAGCTTTACCAGTACGGTCTCCAGCGCAGCCAGTTCCTGCCGGCCATCGAGCTCGTCAAGAAGCACCTGGACGTGGTGAATGTGGACGCCGGCGCCGACTACCGGCTGCGCGCTCTGGAGCGGGTGACGCTGTTTCACGCGCCCCTGGACCAAAGGGCGGAGCGCAACCTGGAGGCGGCGTTCGAGGCGGTGGCCGGAGAGCCCGGCAGCGCGGACCGGGTGCTGGAGATCGAGGGCCGGCCGGTGAAATCCCGGCGCGTGACCGAGGGCGTGGTGTGGTTCGATTTCCGGGAGTTGTGCGGGGGACCCCGGGGCAAGGACGATTACATCGAGCTCTCGCGCAACTATCACACGGTGCTGCTGTCGGGCATCCCGCGGCTGACGGCGGACCACAAGGACTGGGCGCGGCGCCTCACATGGCTGGTGGACGAGTTCTACGATCGGCGTGTTAAACTCATCTGCTCCGCGGAGGTGCCTCCCGGACAGCTCTACGCAGCCGGTGCGGGCGCCGAGTTCGACCGCACCGTGAGCCGCCTGCAGGAAATGCAGAGCCGGCAGTACCTTGCCCTGGCCCATCTGCCCTAGGAACCGCGCCATGCAGAAATTCAAGGCCTACCGTATTTTCGAGGAGGAGCGCAAGACCGCTGCCCGGTTCGTCGAAATGGCGGTCGAGGAACTGGACGCCGGCGAGGTGGTGATCAAGACCGCCTTCTCCAGTGTCAACTACAAGGACGCCCTGGCCGCTACCGGTGCCGGCAAGGTGATCCGGCGCTTCCCCTGCGTGGGCGGCATCGACATGTCCGGCACCGTGGCGTCCTCCACCGATGCCCGCTTCAAATCCGGCGATCCGGTCATTTGCACCAGCTACGACATGGGGGTGTCCCATGATGGCGGCTTCGCCGAGTACGTGCGGGTTCCCGCCGACTGGGTGGTCCCTCTTCCCCACGGCCTCACCCTGCACGAGGCCATGTGCCTGGGCACGGCGGGCTACACGGCGGGTCTCGGTGTGGAGCTGATGGAGCTCAATGGCCTCACGCCCGCCTCCGGCAAGGTGGTCGCCACCGGCGCCACGGGCGGGGTGTCCAGCCTCGCCATCGACATGCTGGCGAAAAAGGGCTATCACGTGGTGGCGGTCACCGGGAAGGACGCCGAGCACGATTACCTCAAGGCGCTGGGGGCGAAGGAGGTGCTGGCGAGGAGCAGCATCGATTTCGCCGGCGGCCGCCCCATGGAGAAAGCTTTGTGGGCCGGGGCGGTGGACGCCGTGGGCGGCGAGCAGCTGTCCTGGCTGATACGCACCATGCAGCAGGATGGCGTGATCGCCAGCATCGGCAACGCCGGCGGCATCGAGTTCAAGGCCACCGTGCTGCCCTTCATCCTGAGAGGGGTGCGGCTGCTGGGCTGCGATTCCGGCTATACCCACATGCCGGTGCGCCGCCGGGTATGGGAGCGCCTGGCGACGGACCTCAAGCCAGCGCACTTCAAGAACATCATTCACGACATCGCGTTCGACGAATTGCCGCCCGTGTTCGAGCGCCTGATCAAGGCCCAGGTCCGGGGCCGCTACGTTGTCAGGTTTCCGTAAGGGCTGTTTGATAGGTTCGATTATTTTGTGACTGAGGAGGAGGGCAGAATGGGTAAATACGCGGATTTCCACAAGCGTTCCATCGAGAAGCGGGACGAGTTCTGGAGCGAGCAGGCCAAGATGATCGAATGGCACAAGCCGTTCAGCCAGGTGCTGGACTACTCCAAGCCGCCGTTCTGCAAGTGGTTCGTGGGGGGCGAGACCAACCTCTGCCACAATGCCGTGGACCGACACCTCAAGGATCGCGCCGACCAGAAGGCCCTCATCTACATCTCCACCGAGACCAACGAAGAGAAGATTTATAGCTTCAAGGATCTTCACGCAGAGGTGAACCGGGTTGCCGCCATGCTCCAGGAGCTTGGCGTTGGCAAGGGCGACCGGGTCCTGATCTACATGCCCATGATCGCCGAGGCCATCTTCGCCATGCTGGCGACGGTGCGCATCGGCGCCATCCATTCCGTGGTGTTCGGCGGCTTCGCGTCCAACAGCCTGGCGACCCGCATCGACGACGCGCGGCCCAAGGTCATGGTGACCGCGGACGCCGGCATGCGCGGCGGCAAGGCGGTGCCTTACAAGCACCTGGTGGACGAGGCCTTGCGCCTGGCCCAGTTCCCGCCGGCTAAGGTGCTGATCAAGCACCGGGGCCTGGACAAGGACATGCCGCGCACCGCCGGCCGCGACGTGGACTACGACGAGCTGCGGACCAAGCACATGAAGGCCCAGGTTCCCGTGACCTGGGTGGAATCCAGCCACCCCTCCTACATCCTTTACACCTCGGGAACCACCGGCAAGCCCAAGGGCGTGCAGCGCGACACCGGCGGCTACACCGTTGCCCTGGCGGCCTCCATGAAGCACATCTACCAGGCCAAGCCCGGCGAGACCTACTTTTCCACCTCCGACATCGGCTGGGTGGTGGGCCATTCCTACATCGTCTACGGGCCTCTCATCAACGGCATGGCCACCGTGGTGTACGAAGGCACGCCGCTCCGCCCCGACGCCGGCATCTGGTGGAAGATCGTCCAGGACCACAAGGTATCGGTGGTGTTCTCGGCGCCCACCGCGATCCGCGTCCTCAAAAAGCAGGACCCGGCCTTCCTCAAGAAGTACGACCTCTCGACCCTGCGCCACGTGTTCCTGGCGGGCGAGCCCCTGGACGAGCCCACGGCCAAGTGGATTTCCGACGAGCTGGGCAAGCCCATCTACGACCACTACTGGCAGACCGAGACCGGCTGGGCCATCCTCACCGGCGTTCCCGGCGTCGAGCCGCACGCCACCAAGTTCGGCAGCCCGTCGTTCCCGGCCTACGGCTACGACGTGCGGTTGCTGCACGAGGCCACCGGCCAGGAGGTGGGGCCCGACGAGAAGGGGGTGGTGTGCGTGATTCCGCCGCTGCCCCCCGGCTGCCTCACCACGGTGTGGGGCCAGGATGAGCGCTTCGTCCAGACCTACTTCACCATGTTCAAGGACCGCCTCATCTACACCACTTTCGACTGGGGCATCCGCGACAAGGAAGGCTACTACTTCATCCTCGGCCGCACTGACGACGTGATCAACGTTGCCGGCCACCGGCTCGGCACCCGGGAAATCGAGGAGGCCATCAGCTCCCATCCCGGGATCGCCGAGGTGGCCGTGGTGGGCGTGGTGGACCAGTTGAAGGGTCAGATGCCCATGGCCTTCGCGGTGGTCAAGGATGCCTCCAAGATCGCGACGCCGGACGCCAAGGCCAAGCTGGAGAAAGAGGTGATGGGAGTGGTGGACAAGGAACTCGGCCCCATTGGCCGGCCCAAGCGCGTGCACTTCATCGTCCAGCTGCCCAAGACCCGCTCCGGCAAGGTGTTGCGCCGCTCGATCCAGGCCATCGCCGAGGGCCGCGATCCCGGCGACCTCACCACCCTGGACGACCCGTTCGGCATCGAGCAGGTTAAGAAGGCGGTGACCGAGGGTTGACCGGAGTCGGTCCAGCGGGAG
>DKBC01000280.1 GCA_002451065.1 Betaproteobacteria bacterium UBA6910 | reverse complement strand
TATCGACGCCGACCACATGGAAACTTATGGCCACGATTTCGGCCGACTGAAACAGGCGTTCGTGGATTTCGTCCAGCAGATTCCTTTCTATGGCATGGCGGTGTTGTGCGCGGACGACGCCAATGTGCGCGACATCATGCCCGCCGTCACCAAGCAGATCACCACCTATGGCATTTCTCCGGACGCGCAGGTCCGCGCGGCAGAGGTGCGCCCCGAGGGAACCAGCATGCGCTTCATTGCCCATGTGGGCACCAACGGTCGACCCCGCGCACTGGACATCCGCCTCAACCTGCCGGGGATGCACAACGTGCAGAACGCGTTGGCGGCGATCGCCGCCGCGTTCGAGATCGGCGCCCCGGAAGAGGCGATCATCAAGGCCCTCTCGGAATTCCGCGGGGTGGAGCGGCGCTTCCAGCGCTGGGGCGAGATTGCGCTCCCCCGCGGCGGAACGGTGACGCTGGTGGACGACTACGGCCATCACCCGGCCGAGATGGCAGCCACCATGGCGGCAGCGCGGGGTGCGTTCCCCGGCCGCAGGCTGGTGGTGGCATTCCAGCCTCATCGCTACACGCGTACCAGGGATTGCTTCGAGGATTTCGTGAAGGTTCTCTCCGCCGCCGATGCCGTGGTGCTGACTGAGGTTTACGCAGCGGGGGAGCCCCCCATAGTGGCTGCCGACGGGCGCGCCCTGGCGCGGGCGATCCGCGTGCACGGTACGGTGGAGCCCATCTTCGTCGAGACGGTGGATGAAATGGGCGCCGCGGTCTTGAGCGCTGCACAGGACAGGGACGTGGTGCTCATCCTGGGCGCAGGGTCCATCGGCGGGCTCTCGCAGAAGCTCGCCCAGGCAGGAGGCTGAGGGGGGCGCCGGGAGCGAATGGACATGTCCGAACCAGAGCGATTCATGAAAGCGGGGCTTCGCGGCCAGCTCAGGCTCAATGAGCCAATGCGCAAGCACACGAGTTGGCGGGCGGGAGGACCCGCGGACCGACTCTACATTCCGGCGGACCTCTCCGACCTCGCCGCTTTCCTGCGGAGCCTGTCGGAAGATGAGCCGCTGTGGATGATCGGGCTTGGCAGCAATCTGCTGGTGCGCGATGGCGGTGTGCGGGGGACCCTGGTGCTCATGCACGGGGGCCTCAAAGATCTCAGGCTGGAGCGGCGGGATCAGGCGGGGGGGCTGGTTTTTGCGGAGGCCGGCGTGCCTGGCGCCAAGGTTGCCCGTTTCGCCGCCTTGCACGAACTCGTGGGCGGCGAATTTCTCGCCGGGATTCCCGGCACCGTTGGCGGGGCGCTCGCCATGAACGCGGGCTGCTACGGGCGGGAAACGTGGGAGATCGTGGCCGGCGTTCGTACCATCGACCGTCGCGGCAGCCTGCGCGACAGGGGACCCGCCGATTACGAGATCGGCTACCGCCATGTGGTGCTCAGGGATGGGCGGGCGGAATGGTTCGTGGCCGCCTGGCTGCGTCTGCGTTGCGGAAGCGGCGAGGGGTCCCGGCGGCGGATCCAGGACCTCCTGAGCCGCCGGGTCGCGTCCCAGCCGCTGAATCTTCCCAACGCGGGTTCGGTGTTTCGCAACCCAGCCAGCGACTTCGCCGCGCGTCTGATCGAGAGCTGCGGACTCAAGGGTCGCAGTATCGGTGGCGCCGTCGTTTCTCCGAAGCACGCCAATTTCATTGTGAATGCGGGTGGCGCCACGGCCGCCGACATCGAGGCGCTGATCGAACTCTGCGCGGAAACCGTCTACTTGCGCACCGGAATTCGCCTCGAGCCGGAAGTGCGAATCATCGGGGAACGCCCATGAGCGATTTGGGCAAAGTGGCGGTTCTCTACGGCGGGAAGTCCGCAGAGCGGGAGATTTCCCTCATGAGCGGAACCGCTGTCCTCAACGCGCTGCTTGCCCGCGGCGTGGATGCCCATGGCTTCGACCCTCGGGACCGCGGGCTTGAGCAGCTGCTAATTGAGCACTACGACCGGGTATTCATTGCGCTCCATGGACGCTATGGGGAGGACGGAACCGTGCAGGGCGCGCTGGAGCTGATGGGGATCCCCTATACGGGCAGCGGGGTTCTCGGGAGCGCCCTGGCCATGGACAAGCTGCGAACCAAGCTGGTTTGGGAGGCGGCAGGCATCGGGGCGGCACCCCACGTTCGTTGCGATGCCGGAATCGCTCCCGACTTCGATGGGGCGGTCGCGATGCTGGGCCTGCCGTTGATGGTGAAGCCAGTGCACGAGGGGTCGAGCATCGGCATGACCAAGGTCGCCCGCGCCCAGGACCTGCCGGAGGCGTTCGCCCTGGCGGCGCGCTATGACTCGGTGATTCTAATCGAGCAGTTCATTGAGGGCACGGAGCTCACGGTGGGCGTGCTCGGAGACGAGGCGCTGCCGGTGATCCGCCTCGAGACGCCGCGTGTCTTCTACGACTATCAGGCCAAGTACTTTTCCGACGACACGCGTTACATCTGCCCGTCGGGCCTTCCCGCGAAGCAGGAGCAAGCCATTCAAGCGGCCTCCATCGAGGCTTTCCGCGTCCTTGCCTGCCGCGGTTGGGGACGGGTGGATCTGATGCTTGGGCAGGATGGTCGTTCCTATTTTCTCGAAGTGAACACAGCGCCCGGCATGACCGACCACAGCCTGGTACCGATGGCGGCGCGGGTGCGCGGGATGAGCTTCGACGATCTGGTGATAAGAATTCTGGAGTTGGCCCGTGTCGGAACGGACTGAAGCGATGCTGGGAGTCGCGAACGCCTTGCTCGCCGTGGGCGTGTCGCTTCTGCTGCTGGTCGTGCTGGTGGCGGCAGCCCGGATGCCGGTATTCGAATTGCGCGAAGTGCGCGTGGAGGGCGATATCAGGCATCTGACGCGAGAGCAGGTAGAGCTGATCCTGAGCCGTGAAGTGCGGGGAAATCTCTTTACCGTTGACCTGGAGCCGGTGCGCGCGGCTTTCGAAAAACTGCCTTGGGTGAGGGCCGCGACCGTGCGGCGCAGCTGGCCGCCGGGACTGAGCGTGACGGTGGAGGAACAGGTCGCCCTGGCCCGCTGGGGCACGATTGGACTCGTGAACAGCCAAGGCGAGTTATTCGAGGCGGCCACCGACCAGGATCTACCGGAGTTTGTGGGTCCCAGCGGCGCTTCGTCGGAGATGGCCGCGCGATACCGGGAGTTCTCGCGCCTGGTGCGACCCCTTGGCCTGCGCGTGATCCAGGTAACTCTGTCGCCTCGGCGCGCCTGGGAGCTGCGGCTCGATAGCGGCATGCTCGTCGCCCTCGGAAGGGACCAGATGGAGCATCGGCTGGAGCGCTTTGCCGGAGCTTATCCCGGTAGCGTGGAAGCCATCGCCGGTCGGGTTCGATACGTGGATCTGCGCTATGCGAACGGCTTCGCCGTGCGCGTCCCGCCCCCGCTGCCGCGTGCTCCTCGAGCAGCGACGCGAAACGGCGAGGAAAGAGGCAAGGCATGACCAGGCAGAAGGAGCTCAAGAATCTGATCGTGGGGCTGGATATCGGCACCTCAAAGATCGCTGCCATCGTGGCGGAGGTGAGGCCCGACGAGAGCCTGGAGATCATCGCTCTGGGCCAGGCGCCGTCGCGCGGGCTGAAGAAGGGCGTGGTCGTAAACATCGAGTCAACCGTGAACTCGATCCAGCGGGCGCTGGAGGATGCCGAGCTCATGGGTGACTGCAAGATCCGGGAAGTGTACACCGGGATCGCGGGTAGCCACATCAAGAGCTTCAACTCCCACGGCATGGTGGCGATCAAGGACAAGGAAGTCTCGCAGATGGACGTGGATCGTGTGATCGAGACCGCGCGCGCGATCCCCATACCCAACGACCAACAGACCCTGCATATCCTAAACCAGGAATTCATTGTCGACGGGCAGGGCGATGTGCGCGAGCCGTTGGGCATGAGCGGAGTTCGGCTCGAGGTGAACGTCCACATCGTGACCGGCGCGGTATCGGCTGCCCAGAACATTATGAAGTGCGTGCGCCGCTGCGGTCTCGAGGTGCGCGATTTGGTGCTGCAACCGCTGGCCTCGGCGACCGCGGTGCTTTCCGACGACGAGATGGAACTGGGGGTGTGCCTGGTGGACATCGGNNATCACCAACGACATCGCCATGGCATTGCGCACCCCAACCAAGGACGCGGAAGACATCAAGATCCGCTACGGATGCGCACTGCGGCAGCTCGCCGATCCCCATGAGATGGTCGATGTTCCGGGTGTTGGCGATCGGGGGCCGCGCCAGCTGTCACGCCAGACCCTGGCCGAAGTCATCGAGCCCCGTGTCGAGGAACTCTATTCCCTGGTCCAGGCCGAGTTGAGGCGCAGCGGCTTCGAGGACCTTTTGTCATCGGGCATCGTAATCACCGGCGGCTGTGCGTCGGTGCGCGGCATGGTGGAGCTCGGCGAGGAGGTATTTCACATGCCAGTTCGCCTGGGGTTGCCGCAATACATGGGGGGGCTCGCCGAAGTCGTGCGCTCTCCGCGTTTTTCCACTGGGGTCGGTTTGGTGATGTTGGGCATCCAGCAGTACCGGCGCCATCAGCAGCAGCGGATGCAGACGGGTTCTTTCCGCCAGATATTGGAAAAGATGCGAAGCTGGTTTCAGGGGAATTTCTAGGATCAAGAGTGAGGCGACGTGAGGCGCTAGGCGTTAACGAGACGCAGATTCGGGTTGAATCCTCGGAGTAAACGAGATTTGTGTGAGCAACAGGAAACTCGCAATTGAAAAGGAGAGAGACATGTTCGAGATCGTGGACAACCAAGCTCAGGAAGCGGTGATCAAGGTGGTGGGGGTAGGCGGCTGCGGAGGTAACGCAGTGGATCACATGATTGCGAAGGGCGTGCAGGGCGTCGAGTTTATCGTCGCCAACACCGACATGCAGGCGCTTCGTCGCAACAAGGCGCGCACCCAACTCCAGCTGGGTCCCGCCATTACCAAGGGGCTCGGAGCCGGGGCCAACCCGGAAGTGGGACGCGAGGCGGCCCTGGAGGACCGGGAACGGATTCAGGAATTGATCCAAGGGGCGGATATGCTGTTCCTCACCGCCGGAATGGGAGGGGGTACGGGCACGGGGGCCGCGCCGGTGGTGGCACAGATCGCCAAGGAGCTGGGTATCCTGACGGTTGCCGTGGTTACGAAGCCATTTGGATTCGAGGGCAAGCGGCAGCAGATCGCGCTGCAGGGAATCGAGGGGCTCGGTCAGCACGTGGATTCGTTGATTGTCGTGCCAAACGAGAAACTTCTCCAGGTCCTGGGCCCCAAGGTTAAGCTGCAGGAGGCGTTTCGCGCCGCCAACGACGTGCTGCATGGTGCCGTGGCAGGCATTGCCGAGATCATCAGTTGCCCGGGCATGATCAACGTGGATTTTGCCGATGTGCGGACGGTGATGTCCGAAATGGGGATGGCCATGATGGGTTCGGCCCGCGCCACGGGTGCAGACCGGGCGCGAGTGGGGGCCGAGCAGGCGGTAAATTGCCCGTTGCTCGAGGACATCAATATTTCCGACGCGCGTGGAGTCCTGGTCAATATCTCCGCGAGCGAGTCCAGCTTCGAGCTGCAGGAGATGTACGACGTCATGGACACCATCAAGACGTTCGCGGCAGACAGCGCAACGGTCATTGTGGGAACGGTATACGACGACGAGCTTGCCGATGACCTACGCGTGACCATTGTGGCTACCGGGCTTGGCAATCCCGCGAATCGCGGTCAGTCCAAGCCCCTGAGCGTGGTCAAGACCGGGACGGACAGTAGCCCAATAGAGGTCGTCAACTACAGCGAACTCGAACTCCCCACCGTGATGCGCACGCGGCGCCGGGATGCGACCGTGGAGGCCATGAAACAATCGGGGGTCGATGTGCTGGACATTCCTGCCTTCCTGCGCAAGCAGGCGGACTGAACGCCCATGGGGCTGGAGTCATGCCGCCCGCGTTTCGCCGTGATAGAATTACGCCTTTGAATTTCCAGGGATCTGACCCATCCATGGTCAAGCAGCGCACGCTCAAGAACGCCGTAAGGGCCACCGGAGTCGGCCTCCACTCGGGCCGCAAGGTCACACTCAACCTGCGTCCGGCTGCGCCTAACACCGGAATCGTTTTCCGGCGCGTGGATCTACCGCAGCCCCTGGATATCCGGGCAGAGCCCCATGCCGTTGGGGACACGCGGCTCTCCTCGTGCCTGGAGCAGGGCGGCGCGCGAGTTGCCACCATCGAGCACCTCATGTCCGCGTTCGCCGGCCTTGGCATCGACAACGTCTACGTGGACCTTGACGGCCCCGAAGTGCCCATCATGGATGGCAGCGCGAGCCCCTTTGTGTTTTTGCTCCAGTCTGCAGGCATTGAGGAACAGGGGGCGCCCAAGAAGTTTGTACGGGTTCTTAGGACGGTGGAGGCGAAGCAAGGTGACAAGTGGGTTCGCTTCGATCCTTTCGATGGCTTCAAGGTGACTTTCAGCATTGATTTCAACCATCCGGTGTTCGCGCGCACCAACCGCACGGTCACCATAGACTTCGGCGTGACTTCGTTCGTCAAGGAAATTGCGCGGGCCCGCACCTTCGGTTTCATGCAGGACGTTGAGGACATGCGAGCAGCGGGCCTGGCCTTGGGGGGGAGTCTCGACAACGCGGTAGTGATGGACGAGTTCCGCGTCCTTAACAACGACGGTCTACGTTACGAGGACGAGTTCGTGAAGCATAAGGTGCTGGACGCGATAGGGGACTTGTACCAATTGGGGCACCCCATTCTCGGGGCGTTCACGGCTCACAAGTCCGGGCATGCCCTTAACAACATGCTGTTGCGGGAACTGCTCGCCGAACCGAAGTCCTGGACCTACGAGACTTTCGAGGACGCGGCGCGCATGCCAGCGTATCTTCGGTTGCAGCTTCAGTCGGCCTGACTGCCCCTAGCCCCGATCCGCCGGACGTACGCTCGGGCCCGGCATGCTGATCCTGGCTCGATTCCTGATATTTCTGGTGCTCGCATCCGTGGGCGTCTGCTTTGCGCTATATATTGCCACCAAGAATCCCCGCTATCTAAGCGTTGCTTGGTCGGTGATCAAGTTTACCGGGGTGTTTCTAATGGTTCTCGCCGCGTTTTACCTGGTCGAGCGTCTGATTCTAATTATTTGAGCTAACGGCGGACGGCGGAGCAACGTTTGCGCTGTTTCGCGAGCAGGTCGCTTACCGCTGCCCGTAAAGGGGAAGCGGTGAGGTTTGCCTCCAACCGAGCAAGGCTCTTCAATCCTTGGGCACTGATTTGTCGAGGAATTTTGTCCGACATTTGATTGGCCGCGCGTGAACTTCGCACTTGCACGCGCACCTCTATTGCGTTAATGTCAAAACCCCGCTGGCGAAATTCTGATAAGAAACGCGGCATTAATTGTTTGATTTTTGAAGCAAATATGCCGCTGTTCGTGAGCAGGGTCACGCGACCGGCGTGGAAGGCCGCGACATGACTGAATGGCGCGAGATTCCTTGGCACGATGGCGGCATAGGCTCGCTGGAGTTCGGCGACTTCCCGGACTTCGCGGAGGAGGGCCTCGGGAAGGCCTCGAAGAAAGATCTCAAGCCGCTTGGCCGGCATGGGAACTGATTGGGAGGGCAAATGCATATTATCCTGGTGTCGAAGGACCTGGGAAAGGCTAGAACAATAACCCTTTCGGGTTCGCAGGTGTCGTTGCTTGCGGGCCTCCTTTTGCTAGTGATGGGGATGGTCGCGGCTGGCCTCCAGCACGTGATCTTCGGCTCCGCCACGCCCCAAGAGAGTTCGCTTTTTGGAGCTCAATATGATTCGTCCTACGAAGAGGAGAAGAAGCGCGAGTCCTATGTCCGGGAAAACCTCAACGCGATGGCCAGGAAACTGGGCCAGATGCAGGCTCAGCTGCTTCGACTGGACAGTCTTGGGGAGCGGCTGGCCAAGTTATCCGGAATTAAGGCTCAGGAATTCTCCTTTGATGAGGCTCCCGGCCGTGGAGGGGCTGTCTCGGTTCTCCCCACCCAGGACCTGTCCCTGCCGGAGCTGGGAAAGCAGGTGGAAGACCTTGCCCGCCGGGTCGACGACCGCTTCGATAAACTGGGTGTGCTCGAGTCCATCGTGATGCAGGACCGGCTCAGCAAAAAGATGCTACCTTCGGTTTCCCCTGTCGAAAGTGGGTGGTATTCGTCCAAGTTCGGGTGGAGGATAGACCCGTTCACCGGAAAGAGGGCTTTCCACGAGGGCTTGGATTTCAATGCGGGGGAGGGCACTGGAATCATGGCTGCCGCCGGCGGAATCGTCGTCTACTCCGGGTTCCACTCCGAATATGGTAATATGATCGAGATTGATCACGGCAATGACCTGGTCACCCGTTACGCTCATGCCTCCAAGCGCGGCGTCAAGGTTGGCGAGGTGGTTCTCCGAGGGCAGAAAATCGGGGAGGTCGGCAATACAGGGCGGTCGACGGGGACCCACCTTCACTTCGAGATTCGACATCGGGGCGTGCCGCAAAACCCTGCGCGGTTCCTTCAGGCAAGAAATTAAACCGGACGGACGCAGTTCGCGCGACAGGGGTGAGGAGCAATGCCTCACCCCTGTTTGCATTTTGTGGCGGGGGCGCCACCCGCCGTCGCGCTTTTACGGCTGATACCCAATGCTTCAGACAGTCCTCAGAAAGATCTTCGGCAGCCGGAACGAACGGTTGCTCAAGCAGTATGGCGCGAGTGTGCGCCGCGTCAATGCACTGGAACCCGAGGTTTCCCAGCTTACCGATTCAGAGCTTCGCGCCAAGACGGACGTGTTTCGGCAGCGCGTCGCGAACGGTGAGCCCCTCAATGACTTGCTTCCTGAAGCCTTCGCTGTAGTGCGTGAGGCGGGTAAGCGCGTGCTGGAGATGCGCCATTTCGACATGCAGCTGGTTGGAGGCGTCGCCCTGCACGAAGGCAAGATTGCCGAAATGCGTACCGGGGAGGGAAAAACGCTGGTCGCGACCCTGCCCGCGTATCTTAACGCCCTCACGGGAAACGGTGTGCACATCGTTACCGTCAATGATTACCTTGCCAAGCGTGACTCGGAATGGATGGGGAGGATCTACGGCTTTCTCGGCTTGCGTGTGGGGGTGATCCTTACGCAGATGGATCATTCCGACAAGCAGGCGGCCTACGGCGCCGATATTACCTACGGCACCAACAACGAATT
>DKBC01000228.1 GCA_002451065.1 Betaproteobacteria bacterium UBA6910 | reverse complement strand
CTCGGCAACCCCCACTCCTCGATCCTCGACGCCGAGAGCACGAAGGTCATGGATGGAAACTTCGCCAAGCTGCTCTCGTGGTACGACAACGAGTGGGGCTACTCCTGCAAGGTGCTGGAGATGGTCCGCGTCATGGCCTCGAAGTGATCGACTTATAGCCGGAGCGGCCCGGCGGCTGGGGAGGAAACGGGTGCCCCGCCCCGGAACGCGCCGCCCTTCCTCGAGAACGCGCAGGAAATCCCGATGAACTTCAAACGCCTCTCCGAACTCGACGTCTCCGGCAAGCGGGTGTTCATCCGCGCCGACCTCAACGTGCCCGTGAAGGACGGCAAGGTTACCTCCGACGCCCGTATTACCGCGAGCATGCCCACCATAGAGCACTGCCTCAAGGTCGGGGCCAAAGTGATGGTCACGTCCCACCTGGGGCGACCCGAAGAGGGTGTGTATACGGAGGAGAATTCGCTGAAGCCGGTGGCCGACGTGCTGGCCGCCAAGCTCGGCCGGCCGGTGCGGGTGGTGAAGGACTGGGTCAACGGCGGGTTCGAGGTCGCGGCCGGGGAGGTGGTCCTGCTGGAAAACGTGCGCTTCAATAAGGGCGAGAAGAAAAACAAGGACGAGACCGCCCAGGCCTACGCCAGGCTGTGCGACGTGTTCGTGATGGACGCCTTCGGCACTGCCCACCGGGCGGAAGGGTCCACTTACGGCATCGCCAAGTATGCGCCCGTCGCGTGCGCCGGGATGCTGCTCACAGAGGAGCTGGACGCCCTGAACAAGGCGCTGGCCAATCCCGCGCGCCCGATGGTGGCCATCGTGGGCGGCTCCAAGGTATCCACCAAGCTGACAGTGCTCGAGTCCCTCTCGGAAAAGGTGGACCAGCTGGTTGTGGGCGGAGGCATTGCCAACACCTTCCTCAAGGCGTCGGGCAAGAACGTGGGCAAGTCCCTGTGCGAGGACGACCTGGTTCCGATCGCAAGAGCCCTGATGGAAAAAATGGCCAAGCGCGGAGCGAGCATACCTATCGCGGTGGACGTGGTGGTGGGCAGGAAATTCGACGCCGCGGAGCCCGCGGTTCAGAAGGATGCTTCCGCCGTCGCCGACGACGAGATGATCTTCGACATCGGCCCCAAATCCGCGCAGCAACTTGCGGACATCATCATGAAGGCGGGAACGGTGGTGTGGAACGGGCCGGTGGGAGTCTTCGAGTTCGACCAGTTCGGCGCCGGCACCCGCAAGGTCGCCGAGGCCATCGCCGCCACCAAGGCGTTCACCCTGGCGGGCGGCGGCGACACCATCGCCGCGATCCAGAAATACGACATTTACGACAAGGTGTCCTATATCTCCACCGCGGGCGGCGCGTTCCTCGAGTTCCTCGAGGGCAAGAAGCTGCCGGCCGTGGAAATCCTGGAGCAGCGCGCCGCCGGGAAGTAACCATCCCGGCTCAAAAGCGCGGGTCGCGCGAGAGGCCGACTCCTTAAGCCCCGTCCCCTTGCTCCATAAACCATGCTTCGTCGAACTAAGATCATCGCCACCATCGGGCCCGCCTCCAGCGATCGCGTGATGCTCGAGCGCCTGGTGGATGCGGGTGTGGACATGGTGCGCCTGAATTTTTCCCACGGCACACCCGAAGAGCATCTGGAACGCGCCGAGTATGTCCGCTCCCTGGCCCGGGCGCGGGCCCGCGCCGTCGGGGTCATGGCCGACCTGCAAGGTCCCAAGATCCGCATCGGCAAGTTCGCCCGTGGCGAAGTGACCCTGAAAGCCGGGGAGCGCTTCATTCTCGATGCCGAGTGCAAGCTCGGAAATCGCGAGCGCGTGGGTCTGGACTACAAGGAACTGCCCGAGGACGTTTCCAAGGACTCGATCCTGCTGCTGGACGACGGCCGCATCGTGCTCAAGGTGCAGCAGGTCAAGGGCGCCCAGATCATTACCAAGGTGGAGCAGGGCGGCGTGCTCTCCAACAATAAGGGCATCAACCGCCTGGGGGGCGGGCTGTCGGCCTCCGCCCTTACCGAGAAGGACCTGGCCGATATCAAGACCGCGGCCGCCATGAAAGCGGATTACCTGGCTGTCTCTTTCCCGCGTTCCGGCGCCGACATGCGCTGGGCCCGGGAACTGTTCCGGGAGGAAGGCGGGAAAGGCTTCCTGGTGGCGAAGATCGAGCGCACCGAGGCCATCGCAGCTTTAGACGACATTCTTTCGGAGACCGACGCTATCATGGTGGCGCGGGGCGACCTGGCGGTGGAAATGGGCGATGCCGCGGTGCCGGCCCTGCAGAAGAACATGATCCGGGCCGCGCGCTTGAGCCACAAACTGGCCATTACCGCCACCCAGATGATGGAATCCATGATCAACAGCCCGGTGCCGACCCGGGCGGAGGTGTCGGACGTGGCCAACGCGGTGCTGGACGGCACCGATGCCGTGATGCTCTCGGCCGAAACGGCGGTGGGCCAGTACCCTCTGGAGACGGTGCAGGCGATGGCCAGGGTGTGCCTGGAGGCCGAGAAGCACCCCCTGCCGCCGGCGGAGGTGAGGCGGCAGGCGCCGTCCACCATCGAGGAGGCCATCGCCCGCGGCGTGATTTTCACCGCCAACAGCCTGGACGTGAAGGCAGTGGCGGCACTGACCCATAGCGGCGACACGCCGCTGCTCATGTCCCGGCTGGAGACCCGGGTGCCCGTTTACGCGCTTTCGCCCAGCGTGGAAACGCGGCGCCGTGTCACCCTGTTCCGTGGCGTGTTTCCGGTGCGGTTTGCGGAGGACTCCGACGACCCCGAGGAGGTCCTGTACAAAGCCGAGGACGAACTGCTGAAGCGCGGTGCGGTGCACCTCGGGGACATGATCGTGCTTACCATCGGCGAGCCCATCGGCCGCTCCGGAGGCACCAACACCATGAAGATCGTACGCGTCGGGGAGCACCGAAAGAAATAAGTGGCGACTCGTGAGCGGTATGTCACCGCTGACGGGTCACCATTGACCACTCACCATCACACAGGAGGAAACCATGCCACTGGTATCGATGAGGCAGTTGCTCGACCACGCGGCGGAGAACGGCTACGGCCTGCCCGCGTTCAACGTCAACAACCTGGAACAGATCCAGGCCATCATGCAGGCCGCGGACGAATGCAACAGCCCGGTCATCATGCAGGGCTCGGCGGGCGCCCGCAAATACGCGGGGGAAGCGTTCCTGCGGCACCTGATCGCCGCCGCGGTGGAGGCTTATCCCAACATTCCCATCGTCATGCATCAGGACCATGGCGCCACGCCCGGCGTTTGCATCAACGCCATCCGCAGCGGGTTCTCCAGCGTCATGATGGACGGCTCGCTGAAGGAAGACGCCAAGACGCCCTCTACTTATGATTACAACGTGGATGTCACCCGCAAAGTAGTGGACATGGCCCACGCGGTGGGCGTGTCGGTGGAGGGGGAGCTGGGCTGCCTCGGGTCCCTGGAGACCGGCATGGGCGACAAGGAGGACGGCCACGGCGCCGAGGGGAAGCTATCCCACGATCAACTGCTCACCGACCCCAACGAGGCCGCCGAGTTTGTGAAGTCAACCCAGGTGGACGCTCTGGCCATCGCCATCGGCACCTCCCACGGCGCCTACAAGTTCACGCGCAAGCCCACCGGCGACATCCTCGCCATCGAGCGCATCAAGGAGATTAACAAGCGCATCCCCAACACCCACCTGGT
>DKBC01000276.1 GCA_002451065.1 Betaproteobacteria bacterium UBA6910 | reverse complement strand
GCTTCTTCATGCTCACCACCGCCAGCCGATAGGAGCAGCCCTCGGGCGGCAGATAGAAATCGCTGATCTCCGGGAACTGCTTGGCCAGCAGCGGCACGAAAATCTCGTTCATCGCCATTCCCAGCATGGCGGGCTCGTCCGGCGGCTTGNNTCCTGCTCGTTGTAGTAGCCGGTATGGTCGCCGTAGGGTCCTTCGAGGGCGGTCTCGTCCGGCGCGAGATGACCCTCGAGGACGATCTCGGCGGAAGCCGGCACCTGAAGATCGCTGCCCAGGCATTTCACCACCTCGGTCTTGCCACCCCGCAGCAGCCCGGCGAACTGGTACTCGGAGAGGGAGTCCGGCACCGGCGTCACCGCGCCGAGAATGGTCGCGGGATCGGCGCCCAGGGCGACCGTTAGCGGGAACGGTTCCCCGGGACGCTTCTTGCAGTGGTCCCGGAAATCCAGGGCACCGCCGCGATGGGCCAGCCAGCGCATGATCACCTTGTTCGGCGCAATCACCTGCTGGCGGTAAATCCCCAGATTCTGCCGCGGCTTGAGGGGCCCCCGGGTCACGGTGAGGCCCCAGGTAATGAGCGGCCCCACGTCGCCGGGCCAGCAGGTCTGGATCGGCAACCGTGCGAGATCCACGTCCTGGCCCTCCCACACGATTTCCTGACACGGCGCCGAGGATACCTCCCGCGGCGCCATGTCGAGAACCTTCTTTAAGAGCGGCAGCTTGTCCCAGGCTTCTCTGAGGCCCCTGGGAGGCTCCGGCTCCTTGAGATAGGCGAGGAGCCTGCCAATTTCCCGCAGCGCCGCCGGGGAGTCCTCACCCATGCCCATGGCAACCCGCCTGACGGTGCCAAAAAGATTGCCCAGCACCGGGATGGTGTGGCCCCTGGGTTTCTCGAACAGGATCGCGGGACCGCCGCCCTTCAGCACCCGGTCGCAGATCTCGGTCATCTCGAGCCGGGGATCCACCTCGACACCGACGCGCTTCAGTTCGCCGAGCCGCTCGAGCTGTGCCAGGAAATCCCGGAGGTCGCGGTATTTCATGGCACCCAACGGATGTACACCAGGTAATCGAGGGCGATCCCGGCGAACACCGCCGCGCCCACCCAGTTGTTATGCAGAAACGCCTTGAAGCAGAGGCCGCGATCCCGGCCGCGAATCAGGGTGAACTGGTAGAGGATCAGGCCCAGGGCGGCCGTGAGTCCCGCGAAGTAAACGAACCCCAGCCTGGCCCACAAGCCCACCGCCACCATGATGGAGAGAAAAACGCCGTGGGACAGCATCACCGCCGGCACGTCATGGCGGCCGAACAGGATCGCGGCGGACTTGATGCCGATCCTGAGATCGTCGGGCCGGTCCACCATGGCGTACTCAGTGTCGTAGGCGATGGACCAGAACATGTTGCCCGCCAGCATGACCCACGCCAGCGCCGGGACGGCGCCGGTCTGGGCCGCGAAGGCCATGGGAATGCCAAAGCCGAACGCGATCCCCAGGTAGGCCTGGGGAATGGGCAGGAAGCGCTTGGTGAAGGGGTAGCTCGCCGCCAGCAACGCCGCCACCAAGGCCAGTTGTATGGTCAGGGCGTTGAGCCAGAGGATCATGACGAAGGCCACGAGTGCCAGGGCCGCGGCCAGCGCCAGCGCCTCCCGGGGCTGCACCATGCCCGCGGCCAGGGGACGGAGCCGGGTTCGCTCCACGTGGGGATCGAATTCCCGGTCGGCGTAATCGTTGATCACGCAGCCCGCCGAGCGCATGAGGACAGTGCCGATCACGAATACCCACAGGATCGCCCAGTTGGGACTTCCCTCGGAGCTGATCCATAGGCCCCACAGGGTTGGCCACAGCAACAACAGGATGCCGATGGGCTTGTCCAGCCGCATCAGCCGCTCGTAGGCGTTGAGGCGCTCGGTGAGAGTCACGGACCAAGCTCCAGAACCGCGGGGAGGAAAACCTCCGTCACCAGCAGGGGCCGCGCATGCAGGCTGAACAGGGAGCGCCGCGCCCAGAGCCGCGCCGGGGTATGCTTCAGCACCAGGCTGGCCCGCCGGTACAGGGCGTGGTGACGACCGAGGGCGCGGAACTCGAGCGGCGCGCGGCGCACCCGGGGATCGGAAAACAGCGCCTCGCCCAGGGGCTTCGTCCCCTGGCGCGACACCGAATTCCACACGCCGTGCAGGTCAACGGGCATCAGCACCGAATGGGCAAACACCACCGGCGTCTCGCCGCAGTACAGGTACACCTCCCGCACCAGCGCCAGCTCCCCCGGCCGCAGTCCCACCCGGTTGCGTTCGTCGGGCAACGGCCGGTCCAGCTCCTGGCGCACGGGCCGCACCCGGAACGCCTGGCAGCGCTCCTTCAGCCGCCGTGTCAGCGATCCCCGGTCGGCGAGCCAGGCGCGATAGGGCAATCGCGCCGAGGAGAGCCGGGTGCGCCACTCGCGGCCTAAGCAATCGGGTTTCATCGCGGCTTGGTGTGGGAGTCCCGCCGGCTGTCGAGGCCTGCCCTCCGCTTCGATGGGGGGACGGCGCGGGGACTTGCCGACGCGATGTGCAATTATGCCTTCAAGTAGGAATGCTTTTCACCCAGCCAGCGCTCCACGTGGCGGGCAGCCGCAGCCGGATGGGTCCGAAGCAGTTCCGCCGCCGCGTCCCGCGCAGCCTCCAGCAGGTCGGTGTCCCGTTCCAGATCGGCGAAGCGCAGCATCGGCACTCCGCTCTGGCGCGCGCCCAGGAACTCTCCGGGCCCGCGGATGCGCAGGTCGGCGCGCGCGATCTCGAATCCGTCGCTGGTCTCGTAGGCCACCTTGAGACGGGCGCGGGCCGCCTCTGAAAGCGGATTCTGATACATCAGGATGCACACGCTCGCGACGGCTCCCCGCCCGATCCGCCCGCGCAGTTGGTGAAGCTGGGCGAGCCCCATGCGCTCCGCGTGCTCTATGACCATGAGGGAGGCATTGGGCACGTCCACCCCCACTTCGATGACGGT
>DKBC01000116.1 GCA_002451065.1 Betaproteobacteria bacterium UBA6910 | reverse complement strand
TGGTTCCTGGACCGCATCGCGACCCACATTCTCGCTTTCGAGGGGGATTCCCAGGTTGCGTTCTTTCCCGGCAACTACCATGAGTACGAGGCGGACAAGGTAAAGAGGCTGGGCGAGGAGGGAGCGCGGCCCCACCGCCTGCGCTACAAGCCCTTGAGAGGCTGACCTCAACCCCGGCAGGGGGTATCCCCCCCGTCGTCCCTGCGGACTCCGGGCAGTCCGGATCGCTTCCGCTGCCCGTCTAGACGTCGTCAAGAAATGTCATATTTCACTGATTGGCAATATTTTGTTGCATTGCACCACGGCATCGTCGTATACTGCGTTCCATGACCCGGAGCCGCTCGGTTTCGAAGTTTCCGGGTGGGCAGTGCGAGGTTTCTGCTGTTTGTTTTCCAGGAGGAAGGACCCGACCGGGGGCGTAATCCCGGGATGCGCTACCGGAGCCACGATCGGGACGCAAAGCGGGACTGGGCCAAAATCCGGACCCGCTTCATGGAAGCGACGGCAAGCGGGCCGCAGAAGCCCGGCTGCGTGACCGAATGATGCGGGGGCGCGAGCGGCGCGCCCGTGAACGCTCCTTGGAGAACGAAGCATGTGGACCAAATTCGTCGATGGACGCGAGCGGATCGAGCTCGGGGATGCCGCCGCCATCACTCTCATACCCCATCAGGTGCCCGGGCACTACTTCGTGCATGTGAATACCCGCTGCCCCCGGGAGCCCGGGCAGCCGGGTCCCTGCGTCGCGATTGCCAGCAGTCGCGAGCGGGCGCGTTGCGAGGGCTTGCGCGCCGCCCGCCACGCCCTGCGCGATGCCCTGGCGGAAACCGAGGCCTTGTTCGAGGAAGCGGAGCGCGACCTGCTGCAGTCCAGCCTGAGGGCGGAGGGTTATCGCGCCGCCGGTCAGGCCTGATTGCCGAGGCAGGCTTGAACGCGTGGGGCGGCGGGTTCAAGCGCCGAAAACATCGCGGTAGGCGGTGTAAACCGACAAGGTAAGCACCGGGCCCAGCACCAGCCAACCCAGACCGAGCGGAATCGACGCGAGGACGCCGAGTATCAGGATGAAGACGCCGTAGGCGGCGAACGGCAGGATATTCCGCAGGCAGGCGAAGAAACTGGTCTTCAGGGCATCCAGCGGCGCGGCATCGCGGAATACGATCAGCGCGGGAGCAAACCAGATCGCGGCGGCGATGGGCACGGAAAGGGCGGCGCCCAGGAGCGCTCCCGCCAGCATGGAAAAGGACATCCCGGCCATGGCCCCGACCGCGGGGCCCGTCTCGCTTCCCGCCATTCCGCCCATCATGGCGCCCATGCCCGTGCCGAAGCCCATGAGCAGCCCCACCACCAGCACCACCGCGAAACTCGCCACCAGATTGAATACTCCCACCAGCGCGAGGTTCGCAGCCTTTTCCCGGAAGCCAGCGAACAGGTGAGCGATCTCCAGCTTTCCTCCCTGGTCGCAGGCCCTCGCCCCCAGCATCAGGCCACCAACGAAGATCGGGCTCAAAAGGGCCATGACCAGGTTGCCAATGGGCCGCAGCCAGCCCAGGAGCAGAAGGATCAGCAGAAAGACGACAAAAACCAGCACCCAGGTCGCCGCCTGGGGTTTGAACAGATTCCAGGCGCCGGCGATCCACTGCCAGCCGTTGCCGGCGGGAACGATGCGACCGGTGGTGCTGCCCTGTCCGTTGGCCATGGTGGTAGGCTCCGTTGGTGAAGGTTGATCCTCGAAGCAGTTTGTCCAAGCGTACGAAACCTTCTTCGGGGAGGCAAGGCGACAGGTATCGTGGGGCGCGCGGCGGTGGCGCTCCCAACCTGAAAGACCTGAACCTTGGAGGAAACGTGGAGCTGACACCGTGGGAGAAAGACAAGCTGCCGCTGGGCATCGCCGCGTTGCCGGAGGAGCGCCGCAAGGCGCGGGGTTCGAGGCTCAGTTATCTTGACGCCGTGGCCGGCCTCCCGGCTGCGATCATGGAGGGCGCACGGGACGGGCGCAGCGGGGCCGGGCTCATGAGCCACTGCACGACGCCTCTCACGCGCCAGCGGTTGTTGAACAGGGCCGCCGGGTTGATTCCCGAGATCCCGGTGGAGGCCACCCTGTGCGACGGCATCAAGCCAATGACAGTGTCGAGCCCGGACACCTGACATGCCGGTCGCACACCAGAGTTTCCTCAGCCTGGGGCCGGAAGGTTTTCACCGCGTCGCCTACACCGAGTGGGGCGACGCGGCGAGCAGGGACGTCGTGATTTGCGTGCATGGACTGTCGCGCAACAGCCGCGACTTCGACGACCTGGCCGGGGAGCTTTCCCATACCTGCCGCGTGGTGTGCATGGACGTGGTGGGGCGGGGAGACAGCGACTGGCTGGAAGATAAATCCGGCTACACGTTTTCCACTTATCTGAGCGATGCGGCGGCCCTGATCGCGCGGGTCACCACCCCTGGTGGCGGGGGCCTGCTCGCCGCTCTGCAGGGGCGCCTGCTGGGACGCAGCCAGGAGACGCGGCTCCATTGGGTCGGCACTTCCATGGGCGGGCTGATCGGGATGCTGCTCGCCGCCAAGCGCGGCTCTCCGATCCGGCGCCTGGTGTTGAATGATGTCGGGCCCTTCGTCCCCTGGTCATCCCTGGTCCGGCTTAAGGGCTACGTCGGCAAGCAGAGCCGATTCGAGTCGCTGGAGGAGGCCGACGCCTACGTGCGCCGGGTATGCGCGCCCTTCGGCAAGCTGTCCCCCGCCCAATGGCGGCACCTGGTGGAGCATAGCGTGTTCCCGCTCAAGGATGGCGGCTATGCCCTGCGCTACGACCCCGGAATCAGCCACCCTGCCCGGGTCCACTCGGACCCGGAACTGCCCATCGGACCGGAGTTCCTGCGCGGCATCGACCTCTGGGCCACCTGGTCGGCGGTGAAGTGCCCGGTGCTGGTGCTGCGCGGGGCCGAGTCCGACGTGCTGCCCGCCGAGATCGTGTCGGAAATGAAGCGCCGCAAGCGGGACACCGAGGCCATCGAGTTTGCCGAAGTCGGACACGCACCCGCGCTCCGGGACCCGGACCAGATCGCCGCCATTCGCGAGTTCCTGCTCCGCCCCGGGCCCCGGGGCGCCCGCGTAACCCCGCAGGAGGGGATCCCATGATCCTGTGAGAAATCGAAGCCGTGCCGCGAAAAATCGGGGTGAAGGGGGACGGGGGACGGCGAAGCCGAAGATCACCCGCACCAGCGACGGCCCGGTTCGGATTTGCTGACCATCAACAAGACTGACCTGGCGCCGATGGTCGGCGCCTCCCTGCAGATCATGGCGCGCGACGCGCAGGATGCACCGCCAGCGCCGGTTCCAGTTCAGCAACACGAAGACCGGCGACGCGCTGCGGGAGATCATCGGGTCCATCGAGCGAGAAGGCTTCATCTGCCAGCCGCGCGCTGACATTTGGGGCCGGGGGTGCCTGGGGTACAATGCGGCGGCCTTAATCAACCTCGGCTCCCTCTTGTCCATGGTCATCCTGTCCATCGGCCTGATCGTTTTCGTCGCGTACTTCTTCCGGGCGCTTTTCGAGCGCACCGGGATACCGGACGTGCTGTTCCTGCTGGGCGCGGGCATCCTGGTGGGGCCGGTGCTGGGGATGACATCGCCCGCGGATTTCGGTAAGGCGGGACCGGTGCTCAGCACCATGGCGCTGATCGTGATCCTGCTGGAGAGCGGAACCGACCTGGACCTTCAGGCGCTGCGCGGGGCGCTGAGACCCACGCTTACCCTGAGCCTGCTGAGCTTCGGCACGACAAGCCTCGTCATCGCCTATGTGGGATGGGCCATGCTCGGCCTTTCCCTGCTCCCGGCCGCGATGCTTGGCGTCATCTGCGGCTGCACCGCGGCCTCGGTGGTGATCCCCCTGGTGCAGATGGTGGACATGGGGGAAAAGGCGCGCACCATTCTGATCCTGGAGTCCGCCATCGCCGACGTGCTGTCCATCGTGGGCATTCTGGCGCTACTGGATTTCGCCACCAGCGGCGGCATTTCCGCGGGCCGCGTGGCGGGGTCCACGGTGGCCTCGATGCTGATGGCCACGGTGATCGGCATCCTCGGCGGCCTGGGCTGGCTGCTGGTGCTCAAGATTGTGCGCAGGATTACCAGCAGCATGTTCGCCACCGTGGCTTACTGCCTCCTGATTTACGGGATCGCGGAGCAGCTCGGATTCAGCGGCGCCCTGGCCGCCCTGAGTTTTGGGCTCGCGTTGAGCAACCACAGGGCATTCGGCCTCGACCGGCTTGCCCACGTGGGCGAGATCGGCAAGCTGAAGGCGGCGGAATTGAACTTCTTCGCCGAGATCGTGTTCGTGCTCAAGACCTTCTTCTTCGTCTATCTCGGCATATCCATGCAGTTCACCGCACCGCGCATGGTATGGCTGGCAGTGTTGATGGTGGTGACAGTGTGCCTGGCCCGGCACCTGGTGGTGATGCTCACCATGGACCGGGACATCTCGCGCCGCGATGCGGCGGTGTCCGCCATCATGATGCCCAAGGGCCTGGTTTCCGCCGTTCTGGCGACGATTCCGCTGCAGCAGGGGGTCGTCGGCGGCGAGATCATCAGGGATGCAACCTACATGATCGTTCTTGTCAGCATCGTGCTGACCGCGGCGCTGCTGCCGCTCTACGACCGCCCGCCGCTCGCGTACTTTTACGGACGCGCCATGGCGCGCTTCGCTGGCACCGGCGGAGAGGAACCCCGAAACAGAGGCCCCTGATCCTCAGTCCCGGGGCGACCGCCGGGAGCCGGAATTCCCGGGCCGCTTTTCTCCGAGAGCTTGGGCCATGAGGTCCAATACTGCCTCCAGACTCGCGTCGAGGCGGTGCAGTTCGGGACCCGGCATTTCCGCCAGGGAATGGTCGAGCTTGTAAAGACTGTCTTCCTGGGGTGCGTTGCTGGCGGCGGTTCCGCCACGGCGGGTGAGATACACGCGGACCTCGCGGCGGTCTTTCCCCCTGCGCTTGCGGCGAACCAAGCCGTCCTGCTCCAGTCTCAGCAGGAGGTTGCTGGCGGTGGAGGGGCGCACGGCGAGGGCCCGGGCCAGATCGGAGACCCGCAGCCCCGGTGCCTGCGCAACCTTTCTCAGGGCCTGGATCTGGCTCGCGCTGACGCTGCCCCGCGGGGGCCGCCGGGAAAGAAGACCGCGGGCGGTGCGGTAGAGGCGGCGGAAATTGCTGAGGACCTCCAGTTCCCGCTGGCGCCGCGGCCCGAAACATGTTGGTGGCAGGGTTTTTCGGGACATGGAGTTTGACCAGATTAGCAGCGTCTGGGATAATAGTTTTGCACAAAAGTATTTGTGCGCAAACCAGTTTGGCGATGTCTCGTCGGGGCGTGGCGCCCGGTTTTGCTGGAAGAAGGGGACGCCCGGTCCTCCGGGACGCCCGCGTTGCAGCGAGGGTTATGCCCGGTTCCGGGCTGCAGTCACCTTAAATTCGGAGGATTGAAATGAAGCGAGCCGGCTTGCTGTTGATCGCGGCGTTGATTGCGTTTCCGGTCTTCGCCGACCTTTACGACGACGGGATGGAGGCCCTGGACAACAAGGACTACGAGAACGCCGTGCCGTTACTCGAGAAGGCGGCGATCCAGGGCAAGCTGGAGGCGCATTACCAGCTTGGGCTGATGTATCTGAACGGCGAGGGCGTGACCAAGGACCCGGCGATGGCTCTCGAGCGGTTCGAGGAGGCGGGAGAAAGGTGGGCGGCGCGCCTGCGCCACAAGGAGGGATACGCGGATGCGCAGTACATGGCGGGCACCATGTATCGCGACGGGATCGGAACGGAAAAGGACCTTGGCGAGGCGGCGGTATGGTTCGAGCGTGCCGCCGAGCAGGGACATACCGAATCGCAGTTCGCCCTGGCAGAGCTGTATCTGAACAGCGAGGAACTCGGGCCCGACTATGCCGAGGCCTATTTCTGGTTCACCGTCGCCCAGGACTACCTGACGGGAGAAATGGAGGAGAAGGGCAAACTCTACCTGGAGCAGACCGGTCAGAAGCTTGGTCCGACCGAGATGGAGCGGGTCAAGAAACGCGTCGCGGAATACGAAGCGCGGTAGTGTAGTTCACCAATCGGAGCGGAGGCATCTCGCGCCATGGAGTCAATTTCGGGTTTCTTTGCCAATCTGTCCTGGGCCGACCTCAAGGAATGGAGCGGAGTCGCCGCCGGATCCCTGCGCATCGCGGTGATCCTGGCGCTGGCCTGGATCGCCTTGATGATTTCCCGGCGTCTGATCCGGACCCTGCGCGAGTACCTGGCGCGCCAGAAGGAGAGCGTGGAGGACGTGAAGCGGGTGGAAACCCTGGGCCGGGTCTTCCGCTATATCGCGTCGGTGCTGATCACGGTGATCGCCGGCCTTGCCATCATGGGCGAGCTTGGCATCGCCATCGGCCCCATCCTTGGTGCCGCCGGCGTGGTGGGCGTCGCCGTCGGCTTCGGCGCCCAGAGCCTGGTCAAGGATTACTTCACGGGATTCTTCCTGCTGCTGGAAAACCAGGTGCGCCAGGGGGACGTGGCGGAGGTGGCGGGCATCGGCGGATTGGTGGAGGAGGTCACTCTGCGCTTCGTGCGGCTGCGCGACTACGATGGCAACGTGCACTTCATTCCCAACGGCAATATTTCCACGGTCACCAACCGCAGCCGGGGATTCGCCCGGGCGGTGATGGATATCGGCGTTGCCTACCGCGAGGATGTGGACCAGTGCTTCGACGTCATGCGCCAGGTGGGGCGCGAGATGCGCGAGGACTCGGTTTTCGGCCCCAAGATTATGGAAGATCTGGAGATCGCAGGCGTGGAGCAGTGGGCGGACTCGGCGGTGGTTCTGCGCTGCCGCTTCCAGGTGATGCCGCTGGAGCAATGGGCCGTGCGCCGGGAATTCCTGCGGCGCCTCAAGCGCGCCTTCGACCAGAACGGCATCGAGATTCCCTACCCGCATCTCACGGTCTACGCGGGGGAGGACAAGAGCGGCCGTGCGCCGTCGTTCCGGATCACGTCGGGCGGCGAAGACTTTTTGGATACCGCCTCTGGCGGAGACGCCGCGCCCCATTGACGGCATAGGAGGATTTCCTAATGCATCACAGCCTGCTCACCGATCACGATGTCTACCTGTTCAAGGAAGGCTCTCACCAGCGGCTCTATGAAAAGCTCGGCGCGCACCGGGCGGTAGTCGACGGTAATGCGGGAACCCAGTTTGCGGTATGGGCGCCGGAGGCCGAGGCGGTCTCGGTTCTGGGGGATTTCAATGGCTGGACGCCGGGCAGCAATGCCCTCTCGCCGCGGCTTGACGGCTCTGGAATCTGGGAAGGTTTCGTGCGGGATGTCGGGCGCGGAACGCTCTACAAGTATCGGATCGTGTCCAGGCACGGTGGTTATCAGGTGGATAAGGGTGATCCGTTTGCCCTTGCCTGGGAGGCCCCTCCCAGCACCGCCTCCCGGGTCTGGAGCCTGGAGTACGACTGGGGCGACGCGGAATGGATGGAGCGGCGGCGGGCGGCCAACGCGCTCGACGCCCCCATGTCCATCTACGAGGTGCACCTGGGNNTCCTGGCGCCGCGTCCCCGAGGACGGAAACCGTTCCCTCACCTACCAGGAGCTGGCGGAGCAGCTGCCTGGCTACGTGAAAGAAATGGGATTTACCCACGTGGAGCTGCTGCCGGTGACCGAGCACCCGTTCTACGGCTCCTGGGGCTATCAGACCACCGGCTACTTCGCCCCCACCGCGCGTTACGGGACGCCCCAGGATTTCATGGCACTGGTGGACGCGTTGCATCGGGCCGGCATCGGCGTGATCCTGGA
>DKBC01000079.1 GCA_002451065.1 Betaproteobacteria bacterium UBA6910 | reverse complement strand
GGCGAACTCGGCGCGCTCGTACATCTCCTCGGGGGACGGCGCCGTGACGTTCAGGTAGTGTCCCTTGCGCTCGCCGGTTTCGGCCTCGGCCTTCCTGATCCCGTCCATGACGAACAGGAAGCGGTCTCGCCAGCGCATGAACGGCTGCGAGNNGTCCAGGCCGCCGCGCAGGCACTCGTACACCGCGCGACCGTAGTTCTTGGCCGACAGACCCAGCTTGGGCTTGATGGTGCAGCCCAGCAGCGGCCGGCCGTACTTGTTCATCTTGTCGCGCTCGACCTGGATCCCGTGGGGCGGGCCGTTGCAGGTCTTGACGTAGGCGATGGGGAAGCGCACGTCCTCGAGGCGCAGGCCACGCACCGCCTTGAAGCCGAACACGTTGCCGACCAGGGAGGTGAACACGTTGACGACCGAGGACTCCTCGAACAGATCCATCGGGTAGGCGATGAAGGCGTAGAAGCAGGAATCGTCGCCCGGCACGTCCTCGATACGGTAGGCACGGCCCTTGTAGTAATCCAGGTCCGTGAGCAGGTCGGTCCACACCGTGGTCCAAGTGCCGGTAGAGGACTCCGCCGCCACCGCCGCCGCGGCCTCCTCCCGGTCAACCCCCGGCTGGGGCGTGATCTTAAAGCAGGCCAGGATGTCCGTGTCCTTGACCTGGTAATTCGGCTCCCAATAGGTTTGCCGGTATTCCTTTACGCCGGCGCTGTACTTCTTTGCAGACATTCGCTCCTCCTGTTTATAGGCCTTGCGGCCTGGCTCCCGATTGTTAGTGGAGGCGACTATACGCCGCGCGGGTCCATAAGAACAACTCAAGTTTTTGATGATTGTGATAAGATTTTGCTTAAGCATTTTCTATACTCTCTCATGCTTCACCTGACCCTCAGACAACTGCGCGTCTTCGAGTCGGTGGCTCGCCAGCTCAACTTTTCCCGGGCCGCTGAGGAGCTGCATCTTTCGCAACCCGCCGTCTCCATGCAGATCCGCCAGCTCGAGGAGAACGTCGGGCTGCCGCTGTTCGAGCAGATGGGCAAGCGCATCTTCCTCACCGACGCCGGCAGGGAGCTGTTTCACTACAGCCGCGCCATCGCCCGGCAGCTTTCGGACCTGGAAGAGGCGCTGAACCAGATGAAAGGTCTGGAAAGCGGCAGCCTCAAGGTATCCGTCGTCTCCACCGCCAACTATTTTCTGCCCCCGTTGCTGGCCAATTTCTGCCGGATGCATCCCGGCATCAAGGTCAGTCTGTCGGTGGGGAACCGCGAGACCGTGCTGCGCCAGCTCTCGGATAACGAGACCGATATTGCGGTGATCGGAAAGCCCCCCGAGGGCGTGGACCTCGCGGCGGAACCTTTCCTTCCAAACCCGCTGGTCGTGGTGGCGTCGCCGGAACATGAGCTGGCGAGGAAGAAGCACATCCCGCTCAAGGCGCTCGAGACCGAAACATTCCTGCTGCGGGAGCCGGGGTCGGGCACGCGTGGCGCCATGGAGCGCTTCTTCGCGCAGCACAAGGTGAAGCTCAACATGGGTAACGAAATGAGCAGCACCGAAGCCATCAAGCAGGCGGTGCAGGCGCGCATGGGCCTCGCGGTGGTTTCCCTCTACACGGTGGAGCTGGAACTGGAGACCGGGCGCCTCAAGGTGCTGGACGTCCAGGGATTCCCCATCACCCGGCAGTGGTACACGGTGCACCGGGCGGGGAAACGGCTCTCCACCGCCGCCGATGCGTTTCGCAGCTTCCTGCTCACCGAAACCCCGAAGCATTTCCCCAAAGCCGCAAAAGCCTGAGCCTTCTGCGGCACTGGAAAACGCCGCCGGCCAGTCGGCGCACCGATTCCGCTCAACCCAGCGGGCGACACGATTTCGCGATGCCGGGACGGAGCGGCAACGGGGTTGCTATAATCGCCAAGTCGCTGCGCAGGCGACGTCGGCCCCCGCAACCCCGCCCGGTCCATCACCACGAGGAGTCATGACCATGGAAACCAACCCTTTTCAATTTGTAGATATCACGAAACTGATGGAGCAATACAAGCTCCCCGGCGTCGACTTCGGCGCGATGGTGGAGCGGCAGCGCAAAGACATCGAGGCGCTGACCGAGGCCAACAGGATCGCGGCCGAAGGCATGCAGGCGCTGGCGAAGAAGGAGGCCGAGATTCTCCAGAAAACCATGCAGGAAGTCATGGCCGCCATGTCCAAGGCGGCCGCCGGCGGAGACCCGATGGCGAACGCCTCCAAACAGGCGGAGTTGGCGCAACAGGCCTTCGGCAAGGCGCTGTCGAACATGCGCGAGCTTGCCGAAGTGGCGAATAAATCCCAGTCCGACGCCTACGCGGTGATCAGCAAGCGCGTCCAGGAGAACATCCGGGAACTAACGGCGCTGATGCAGCCGAAAAAATAGGGCGCCTCCGGGAGATGGGGCCAGCTTCCCATGGGCCCATCTTTTTTCCGCGACAGGGCGCGCGCAATGGACCGAGCGGGGACTCCCCTCTTCCCGGACATCAACGAATTGCCGCGGCCCAATAGGCGCGGTGGCGGCGCAGACTTGCCTTGCGGTCGAGCAACACCTCCAGCACCCGCACGCCCCGCAGCGGCATCAATTCGTTGAGCGCCGCGTCGAGTTCCGCCGCCGTTGCTGCGCGGCGATAGTCCAGGCCGAACAGGCCCGCGACCCGGCCGATGTCGAGATTCGCGGGCGTCAGCCAGGCGCGCTCGAATTCGGGGAGCGCGGCCTGGGGCAGGTAGCCGAAGATCGCGCCGCCGCCGTTGTTGAGGACCACGATGAGGGCGTCCAGGCCCGAGGTGGAATGCAGACCCCCCAGGTCGTGCAGGAGCGCCAGGTCGCCAACCACTCCCGCCACCGGCCCGCCACCGGCGGCAGCAAGGCCGAGCACGGTGGACACATTGCCGTCGATGCCGCTGGCGCCGCGGCTGCCCAGGAGATGCAGCGGCTTGGGCGCCGTTCCCGAGAAGCTGTCCAGGTCGCGAATCACCATGGAATTGCCGGCGAACAACCGCGCCCCTTCGGGCAGCGCATGGAGCAGCGCGGAAAACACTTCACCCTCGAACAAGCCGCCTCCCTCCACCGCCGCGCTGGCAAGTTGAGCCACCCGACGCTCCATGGTTTGAAAGCCGATCAACCAGTCCGGTGGCGCGGGCTCCAAACGCCGCGCCAGCAGCGCCTCCAGGAAGGCCCGGGGATCGGCATGCAGCACCCGGGTAGCGCGGTGGATGGGGTCGAGCCAGCGACCGTGCTCCGCCACCAGCACCTGGGGCACGTCCAGTCCCGCGAGCCAATGGTTGAGGGCTTTCGAAACCGGGGCCGCGCCGAAGCGGATCACCCAATCCGGCGCCGGCAGCGCCGACGGGGAGCAACGCAGGAAGGCGTCGTAGCCCGCCAGCACCCGGGAGCGGTCGTGGGAGCCGAAGCGCAACCCCGAGAGGGGATCGGCGAGGACCGGCGCGCCCAGGCGTTCCGCCACTGCGGTCACCGCCGCCGCGAACGCCCGGGTGCCGCCGGGCGGGCCGCAAACGATGAGCCCCCGCCTGCCCGAGAGCTGTGCCGCCAATTCCTCCACCGCTGCGGCATCGGGCGCCAGGGTGCCCCGGGACACGCGTATCGGGGGCGCGGAATCCCGGGTTAATTCCGGCGCCACGCCCTCCGGCAGCAGCGGTTCACGGAAGGCGATGTTGATATGCACGGGCCCGGGAACGGGGAACCGCGACTGGTCCACCGCCCGGTGGGCAAGCCAGCTCAGCCATCGCAGCCGCTCGGGGCCGCAATAGACGTCCCCGGTCTGGTGGAAGGCCCGCACGTGATTGCCGAACAGCTTGACCTGGTCCACGGTCTGATTGGCCCCGCAGTCCTGCAGTTCCACGGGGCGGTCCGCGGAGAGCAGCAGCAGCGGGATCGCGGAGTGGTCGGCTTCGATCACCGCGGGTAACCAATGGGCCGGTGCCGAGCCGGACGTGGCCACCAGGGCTGCGGGCTCGCCGGTGGCCCGGGCCAGGCCGAGGGCGAAGAAGGCCGCGCTGCGCTCGTCGACGCGGATGAAAGTCCTGGCGGCGGGATGTCGCAGCCAGGCCAGCGTCAGGGGCGAGGAGCGGGAGCCCGGCGAGATTACCACCCGCGTGACGCCGGCCCCCGCGATCGCATCCACCAGGTGCGCCGCCCACAGGAGGTTGTCAGCCCCGGTGTCGGCGGGCGGGTTCTGCGGCATGGTGTTGGTCGAGCACATCCAGCATCGCCGCCAGCTTGAGCTCGGTCTCCTCCAACTCTGCTTTCGGATCCGACTCGGCAACGACGCCGGCGCCGGCGAAGAGATCCACTTCCGCGCCGTTCACCCAGGCCGAGCGCAGCACCACCGCGAACTCGCCGTCGCCGTCGCGGGCGATCCAGCCTGCGGCGCCCGCATACCAGGCACCCCGAAGCTCGCCGTGGCGCGACTGCCAGGCCAAGGCGGCCTCCCGCGGCGCGCCTCCCACCGCCGGCGTGGGATGCAGCCGGGCCACAACTTCTGCGATCCCGATCCCGGGCTTCAGCCGTCCGCCGATGGGGCTCCACAGGTGCTGGGCATTGACCAGCTTCAGTATCTGCGGCTGGTCCGGGAGGTCGAGGGAATCGCACATCGGCAGCAACTGGCGTGCGATGGACGTTACCACCGGGTGATGTTCCTGGCCGACCTTGCCGCTGGTGCGCAGGCTCACTTCGAG
>DKBC01000100.1 GCA_002451065.1 Betaproteobacteria bacterium UBA6910 | reverse complement strand
TTGGTGAAGAACCAGCCCATGCGGGTGAGCGTGCCGTCCCAGCCGAAGGCGGCGGCGAGCAGCGCCAGCGCGGCGACCCAGATCGCGAGCCCCGCGATCACGAAGCCCGCGAGCCGCGCCCGGGAGAAGCGCGCGTGATCCGGCGTGGGGGTGTGGTCGTCGATGAGCGAGGGGCCCCAGGACTTCTCCGCCCCCCCATGGCTGCCTCCGGCCCTAAATTTGTCGGGGGCGAGGCGCCCGCCGATGGCCCCGGCCACGGCCGCCGCCAGCACGATGGCGGGGAACGGCATGCCGAAGGCGAAAATGGCCACGAACGCGGCGGCGGCGAGCACCCATAGCGTGCCGTTGCGCAGCGCCCGGGTGCCGATGCGATAGGCGGCGAAGACCACGATGGCCACCACCGCGGGCTTGATGCCGTAGAGCACGCCGGCCACCGCCGGTACGCTGCCGAAGTCGAGGTAGATCCAGGAGAGGCCCACCAGGATGAAATACGAGGGCAGGAAGAACAGCGTGCCGGCGACGATGCCGCCCCAGACGCCGTGCAGCAGCCAGCCGATGTAGATGGCAAGCTGGATCGCCTCCGGCCCCGGCAGCAGCATGCANNCCGCCGAAGCTGATGAAACCGAGCTTGAGCCAGTAGCGGAATGCCTCCCCCGCGCCCACCGCGCTTGGTGGCGGGGCCTCGTCGGTTGGCTCGGCTACGGGGCTCATTTGCGGCGCCCGGACTCCATGGCGGATAATGCGCGCATTCTAGAGTAAAAGCCTGAAACACCCCCTTGGGCAGTCTCGCCGCCCGGCTACCGGGCCTCCAATCGGTATTCCCGTTCCTGCGCTGGCTGCCCCGCGTCAACGCGCAGTCCGCGCGGGCGGACCTGATCGCGGGTCTCACCGGCGCCGTGGTGGTCCTGCCCCAGGGGGTGGCGTTCGCCACCATCGCCGGCATGCCCCCGGAGTACGGCCTGTACGCGGCCATGGTGCCGGCCATCGTCGCCGCCCTGTTCGGCTCCTCCTGGCACCTGGTCTCGGGGCCCACCACCGCGATCTCCATCGTGGTGTTTGCCACCGTGAGCCCCCTCGCGGAGCCGGGCAGCGAGGCTTACGTGCGCATCGTGCTCACCATGACCTTCCTCATGGGCGCGTTCCAGTTGTTCATGGGCCTCGCCCGCATGGGAACCCTGGTGAACTTCATCTCCCACACCGTGGTGGTGGGTTTCACCGCCGGCGCCGGCATCCTGATCATCGCCAGCCAGGTCAAGAATTTCTTCGGCATTGCCATACCCCGCGGCGCCCACATCCCGGAGATCGCCACAGCCCTTGTCCAGCAGGCGGGAGACATCAATCCCTATATCACCGCCGTGGCTCTGTTCACCCTCGCCGCTGCGCTGGTGGCCCGGAGCTTCCTGCCGCGCCTGCCCTACATGATCATCGCGATGGTGGCCGGCAGCCTGCTTGCTCTCCTGATGGATCTGCTCCTGGGAAGCCGTACCGGGATCGCCACGGTGGGTGCCCTCCCCGCAACTCTCCCGCCGCTCTCGCAGCCCGACCTCTCGCTCTCGGCCATCAAGGCCACCGCCGGCAGCGCCCTGGCGGTCACCATCCTCGGGCTCACCGAAGCGGTGTCCATTGCCCGCGCCATCGCGGTCAAGTCGGAACAGCGCATCGACGGCAACCAGGAATTCATCGGCCAGGGGCTCTCCAACATGGCCGGAAGCTTCTTCTCCGCCTACGCGTCCAGCGGCTCCTTCAACCGCAGCGGCCTCAATTACGAGGCCGGCGCCCGCACCCCCCTGGCCTCGGTGCTGGCGGCGGTGTTCCTGGCGGGGATCCTGCTGCTGGTGGCGCCCCTGGCGGCGTACCTGCCGATCCCGGCCATGGCGGCGATCCTGTTCGTGGTGGGCTTCGGCCTCATCGATTTCCACCACATCCGCGGAATCCTCCGGGCCAGCCGCTCGGAGAGCGTGGTGCTGGCCGTGACCTTTTTTGGCACCCTGTTCCTGGACCTGGAGTTCGCCATCTTCGCGGGGGTGCTGCTTTCCCTCGTGCTTTACCTCAACCGCACCTCCCGCCCTACGGTCCAGGATGTAAAACCGGCCACCGAGGAGGGCGCTTATCACTTCAGCACGCTCACGGGACTCCCCGACTGTCCCCAGTTCAAGATGGTGCGCATCCATGGATCGCTGTTTTTCGGGGCGGTGGATCACGTAGGGCAGACCCTGCAGAGCATCGACGAGGAGAACCCGGACCAGAAGCATGTCCTGATCGTCGCCAGCCGCGTGAATTTCGTGGACGTGGCCGGCGCCGAGATGCTGGTGCAGGAGGCCCGGCGGCGGAAGCGCGCGGGCGGCGGGCTTTATGTCTACCGGCTGCGGAACAGCGCGGTGGAGTTCCTGAGGCGGGGACACTACCTTGAGGAAATCGGGGCCGGAAACGTGTTCCCGGTCCGCACCGACGTCATTGGCGCCGTCTACCCCAATCTGGACCCCGAGATCTGCCGCAACTGCAGCGCCCGCATCTTCCGCCGCTGCAGGGAGCGGCTGCCCAATGGCGAGCCACGGGCGGACGCCGTAATTCAATCGCCGGCTTGACCGATCGCCGCCTGATCTACGCGGCCACTTTCCTGCGCGCCCTGGCGACCGGGCTGCTCGGGGTGCTGCTCGGCATCTACCTCGCCCGGCTCGATTTCTCGCCCGCCCAGATCGGCCAGGTGCTGGCCGCCGGACTCGCGGGAGCCACCGCCGCCGCGCTGATCGCGACCCTCCTGGGAGACCGGCTCGGACGCCGCCGCCTGCTGGTGGCGCTCGGCGTGGTGGCGGGACTGGGTGGGATGGCAGCCGCGTGGCTGAGCGCGTTCCCCGCCATGGCGGCGGCGGCGTTCCTCGGAATGATGAACGGCATGGGCCGCGACCGGGGCGCGGCGCTCATCGTGGAGCAGGCCATCCTGCCCGCCACCACCGGGGACGCCGGCCGCACCGGCGCCTTCGCCTGGTACAACGTGCTCCAGGACATGGGCCACGCGCTGGGCGCGCTGCTGGCGGCGACCCCGGCGCTGCTGCTGGAGAACGGGCCGGCATCGGAACTCCTGCACCTGCGGGCCGGCATCGGCGCCTACGCGCTCCTGATGCTGGTTTCGGGACTGGTGTGCATCGGGCTCGGCCGCGCCGTGGATTCCGCGCCGCAGGCCTCCGCCCGCCCTTCCCTGGCGCCCCGGAGCCGGCGGGTGCTCACCCGGATCTCCGCGCTGTTCGCCCTTGACAGTGTCGCCGGGGGATTTCTCGGCGCGGCGCTGCTCTCCTATTTCTTCTTCGAGCGCTTCGGCGTGGGAACGACCGCCATCGGCGCGCTGTTCTTCGCGGCGCGGGTGCTCAACGCCCTGTCCCACCTCGGCGCCGCCTGGCTTGCGAAGCGCTTTGGACTGGTCAACACCATGGTGTTCACCCACATCCCGTCGAGCCTGCTGCTGGTGACGGTGGCGTTCGCCCCCAGCTTCGAGGTGGCAGCGATCCTGTTCCTGCTGCGGGAGGGTCTGGTGGAGATGGACGTTCCCACCCGCCAGTCCTATGTCATGGCGGTGGTGCGCCCCGAGGAGCGCACGTTCGCCTCCGGCGTGACCCACCTGGTGCGCCTGGGGGGATGGGCGGTGGCGCCGGCGTTCGCCGGCTGGCTGATGCAGGGCCTGGCCCTCGCCGCGCCCCTGGTGGTGGGGGCGGGGATGAAGATCGCCTATGACCTGATGCTGTGGCGCGCATTCCGGAACCTCAAACCGCCGGAAGAACGGGGACGGACAAGCTGACAAGGGGACATCGGCAGGCGCACCCCCTGGGTCCGCATTTCTGATGCAATAAGCGTTTCTTATTCCAGGGGCAGGTTCTTCGATTGGGAAGATCCGTGTCCGTGGGTTAGCATTCGGCCCTCTTGGATCTCGCCGGGGACGCTGCAGGGAGGCAGCGCGCCAAGTCCGGCGGGTGTCCGCCCTTCCGCCAAGAAAATGTCAGACCGAGGAAAAGAAACCGGCAGGCTCATGGCGTTCGGCGCCGTGACGGCGACCCTTTATGTCCTGCTGTTCGCGTTCGAGGAGCGCATCCTGGAGATCACCGGCCAGGGCGGCTGGACCTTCGTCATCCCCATCGCCATCGCCTTCACCCTCTCCTACACCCACGGAAATTTCACGGCGTCCTTCTGGGACTGGTTCGGCATCAAGGCGAAAAAGTAGGCGGGAGAATCCGTGGACCCCGCCGGCGCCAATTTCATCGATCTCGGTTTCGCCAACGTCCTGTTCCTGCTGGGGGTGGGATTCGTCGGCGGCATGGTGAGCGGCTTCATCGGTTCCGGCGGCGCCTTCGTCCTCACGCCCGCCATGATGAGCATGGGCGCCCCCGGCATCGTGGCGGTGGCGAGCAACATCTGCCACAAGTTTCCCAAGGCCCTGGTGGGCGCCATGAAGCGCGCCAAGTACGGGCAGGTGGACCTGAAGCTCGGCATCATCATGGGCGTCTCCGCCGAGGCGGGTATCCTCTACGGCGCCCACATCCAGGAATCCATCAAGCGCAGCTTCGGCGACGCCGGCTCCAATCTCTACGTGAGCGCGGCGTTCGTCGTGGTGCTGGCGATCGTGGGCGGTTACGTGCTGTGGGACGCGGTGCGCATCTACCGCAGCGGCGCGCAGCACGCGGAGGAGAAGGTGACCGGCCTTGCCCGCCGGGTGCAGTCGCTGCACATTCCCGGGACCATGGTCTACTTCCCGAGCATCAAGGCGAAAGTGTCGTTCCTGGTGACCCTCCCCATGGGCTTCGCCACCGGAATGCTGGCCGCCACCATCGCCGTGGGCGGGTTCGTCGGCGTGCCCTCCATGATGTACGTGCTGGGCGTGCCGTCGCTGATGGCGTCCGCCACCGAGCTCGTCATCGCCTTCATCATGGGCGTGGGCGGAACGATCAAGTACGCCTGGAGCGGCTTCGTGGACATCCGCCTCGCCATGATCATCCTGGCGGGCTCCCTGTTCGGCATCCAGCTCGGCGCCATCGGCACCACCTACGTCAAGCCCTACATGGTCAAGGTGGTGATGGGCACCATCATGATGATCGTGCTGGTTTCCCGGGGCATCGTGATTCCGGTCTACCTTTCGGAACTGGAGATCATCGCCCCCATCGGATCCGGCACCGCCAAGGTCCTCAAGACCGTGAGCTTCTACGTCATGGTGCTGGCCCTGGTCGTCGGGGCCTCCATCATCCTGCGCGCCCTCGTGGGCGGCATGCGCGCCCACCGGCTGGAGCTGGCTGCGGCCGCCGTGCCCGCCCCGGCTCCCGCAGCCGCTCCGGCGCTCACCCGGCTCTCGCCGGTGGGGCGCTTCGACAAGGTGCTGCTCGCCACCGACGGTTCGGAATTCAGCGCCGGCGCCACCCGCGTGGCCCTGGACATGGGACCGAAATGCAATGCGGAACTCACCACCATGTCCATGGTGCTCATCGGAGGATATGCCGAGGGCAACCCGGTGGAAGTGCTGCGCGAGGCGGAGGCCGGTGCGCAGCGGGCCCTGGAGCAGGTCAGGCGGGAGGCCCAACGGCGGGGCTACGACACCCGCACCGAACTGCGCCAGGGCAACCAGCCCTACAAGGAAATCGTGCGGCTGGCGGACGACATCCGCGCCGACGTCATCGTCATGGGGCGCCGGGGCCGGCGCGGCCTGGCGCGGATGATGGTGGGCGAGTCCACCCGCAGCGTCATCGGTTACGCCGACTGCAGCGTGCTGGTGGTGCCCAAGGCCGCCGGCGTCTGGCGGAAGGGTATCCTGCTCGCCACCGATGGCTCCCGCCACAGCGACATGGCGGCGGTGGTGGCGGGAGAACTGGCCCGCAAGTGCGACCTGCCGGTTTCCGTGGTGTCGGTGCTGCGCCCGAAGTTCGACGAGGCGCGCCGGGCCGAGGGGCGGGCCGCCATGGAGCGGGTCAAGACGGCGCTGGAAGCGGAAGGAGCCACTGTGGAGGGCGCTGTCCTGGAAGGAGATCCCGCCGCCCAGATCACGGAGTTCGCGCAGACCCGCGGCGCCGACCTGATCGTCCTCGGCAGCCATGGCCGCACCGGTCTTGGACGGCTTCTTCTCGGAAGCGTGTCCGAGAGAGTCATCGGCCAGACGACCTGCCCGGTATTGGTGGTCAAGGCCTAGCCCCGCCGCCCCCTGAAACAGCGACCCTGATTACCGGGGCTGCATCCCCGTCAGCAATTGTTGTCTCCCGCCGCACCGGGCTCTAGACTTACGCGACCTCGCGACCGCCTCCCACCCATGGCAAGCCTCGCCCGCTTTCTTCCTTTCCTCGCGTGGTTCCCGCGCGATCCGGCGACCATCAAGGCCGACCTTGTCGCCGGCATGACGGTGGCCCTGGTGCTCATTCCCCAGTCCATGGCCTATGCCCAGCTCGCTGGCATGCCTCCCTATTATGGGCTGTACGCCGCGTTCCTGCCGGTGATGGTGGCGGCCCTGTGGGGCTCCTCCGCCCAGCTCGGCACCGGCCCGGTGGCCGTGGTCTCGCTGCTCACCGCTGCGACCCTGGCACCCTTCGCCGCCACCGGCTCGCCGCAGTTCATCGCCCTGGCCATCCTGCTGGCCCTGATGGTCGGCGCTTTGCAACTGGTGCTCGGCCTTCTGCGGCTGGGCGTGGTGGTGAGCTTTCTCTCCCACCCGGTGATCGTGGGCTTCACCAACGCCGCGGCCATCATCATCGGGCTTTCCCAGGTGAGCAAGCTGTTCGGGGTTCCCATGGGGCGCAGCGAATCGTTCATCGTGGACATACTCGGCGTGCTGGGCTTGCTGGGGGAAACCCACCTTCCCACGCTCGCCATGGGAATCGCCGCCATCGCCATCATGGGGGGGCTCCGCAAGCACGCGCCCAAGCTTCCGGGAATCCTCATCGCCGTGGTGGTCACCACCGTGGCGAGCTGGGCCACGGGTTTCGAGCGCAAGGGCACGGCGGCCGTCGACGCGATCCAGAATCCGGACGTGCGCGCCCTGGCCCAGGACTTCGGCCGCACCGAGGCGAGAATCGAGGATCTGGCTGCGCGCATTGCCGACGAGTCCACGAAACTCAAGGCCCGGCAGAAGGCGGGCCGGGAGGGCCAGCAGATCGCCACCCTGCACTACGAGATCGAGCTGCTGCGGCTGGAGCTCAAGGACGCCCAGGCGGAGAACCGGACCCGCGCGAGGGATTTGCGCAAGTTCTTCTTCGAGCGGGTGGAGAGCGAGGGAAGCGCGCGAGCGCGGCTTTATCTCGCGGGCAATGTACCCCAGGGCGAGCGCTCCGACGGCCGCATCTGGCGCATCAAGAGGATCGCCGGGGGCGAAGCGCAACTCATCGGGGGGGGCGAGGTGGTGGGCGCCATTCCGCCGGGGCTTCCCAGCGTCAAGATGCCGGCGGTCAGTCTCGACGCCATTGGCTCGCTCCTCTCCGCAGCCCTGGTGATCACGCTGGTGGGCTTCATGGAGGCCATCTCCATCGCCAAGGCCCTGGCGGCCAAGACCAAGCAGCGCATCGACCCCAACCAGGAGCTGATCGGACAGGGACTCGCCAACCTCGTGGGCTCCGTCACCCAGTCCTTTCCCGTCTCGGGGTCCTTTTCCCGCTCGGCGGTGAATTTCAATGCCGGCGCCCGCACCGGCCTGAGCTCAGTGGTCACCGGCCTGGCGGTGATGCTGGTGCTGCTGTTCCTCACCCCTCTGCTCTACCATCTCCCGCAGGCGGTGCTCGCCGCCATCATCATCATGGCGGTGATCGGGCTGGTGAACGTGAAGGCCATCCGCCACGCGTGGGCGGCGAGCCGGCACGACGGCGTCGCGGCCATCGTCACCTTCATCGCGACCCTTGCCTTTGCACCTCATCTGGACAATGGAATACTGGTCGGCGCCGGCCTGGCGATCGTGCTCTATCTCTACCGCACCATGCGGCCCCGGGTAGCGATCCTCGGCCGCCATCCCGACGGCACCCTGCGCGACATCAAGGTGTTCCCCGACCTCCCCCGGAGCGAGCAGATCGTCGCCCTGCGCTTCGACGGCCGCCTCTACTTCGCCAACGTGCCCTACTTCGAGGACGCGGTGCTGGAAGCGGTGGCCGCCAACCCCAAGGCCAAGCACCTGCTGGTGGTGGCCGACGGCATCAACGAGCTGGACGCCTCCGGCGAGGAGGTGATTCACCACCTGGTGCAGCGTCTGCGGGACAACGGCGTCACCGTGATGTTCAGCGGCCTCAAGAAGCAAGTTCGCGACGTGATGCACGCCACCGGCCTGGAGCAGGCCATCGGGACCGAGAATATCTTTCCGGCCGAAGACGCGGCCCTGGAAGCCATCGCTTCAACCGTGGGCCGGGAGGTGGTGGAGCCGCTGCTGAATCCGGCCGTGGCGGTTTCCCGCTGGTGAAGTGCCGGTGCTGCTGAGCACCCTGCTGCTAGTGCCATTGGCCGGCGCCGGCGCGATCCTGCTGCTGCCCGCCGGGACCCCGCGGCTCGTGCGGGGGACGGCGCTGCTCGCGTCAGGCACCGTCTTGGCCCTCGCCTGCGCGTCGCTCGCCCTGTTCGAACCTGCCGGCGCCGCCATCCAGTTCTTCGAAACCTATCGCTGGCATCCGCGCTTCGGCACCTCCTTCTCCCTCGGCGTGGACGGCGTTTCCCTGCCCCTGGTGGTGCTGGCCGCGTTGCTGGGCCTGGTGGCGGTGCTCGCCTCGGGCGCCATCGTCAAACGCGTGAAAGGCTACTTCGCGCTGCTGCTGCTCCTGGAGTCCGCGGTGCTGGGGGTGTTCACGGCACGGGACTGGTCCCTGTTCTACATCTTCTGGGAACTCACCCTGATCCCCCTGTTCTTCCTCATCGACCGCTATGGCGGGGGCGACGGCGGAGGGGGCAGCAGGCACCGCGCCGCCATCAACTTCGTGCTTTACACCATGGGCGGCTCGGTGTTC
>DKBC01000235.1 GCA_002451065.1 Betaproteobacteria bacterium UBA6910 | reverse complement strand
GGCGACAGCGACTTCGAGTGGGCGCAGTTCCTGATCGAGCAGGGCGTCCTCGACCGGGAAGTGTACGAGGCGCGTAACATGGAATTTTACCAGCAGTACAAGGACGGCACCCTGGACATCCATGAGTTCCTGGATTTCCAGCTCAAGCCCCTGTCGCGCCATACCCGGGCCCAGCTCGATGCTTGGCACCAGGAGTTCATGCAGCACAAAATCCGCCCCATCGTCCTGCCCCGGGCCCGGGCCCTGGTGGACCGCCACCGGGACCGGGGGGACCTGTGCGCCATCGTCACCGCCACCAACCGCTTCGTCACCGAGCCCATCGCGCGCATCTTCGGCGTCGAGAATCTCATCGCCACCGAGCCCGAGGTGATGGAGGGAGAGTTCACCGGCAAGGTGCGCGGCGTGCCGAGCTTCCGGGAGGGCAAGGTGACGCGGCTGGAAGCGTGGCTGGGGGACCGCCGCCTGCGCTGGAGCGACGTGGCCGAGAGCTGTTTCTACAGCGACTCCCTAAACGATCTGCCCCTGCTCGGCAAAGTGACGCGGCCGGTGGCCGTGGATCCCGACGACACCTTGCGTGCCCACGCTGAACACCACGGGTGGGAGATCATCAGCCTCAGGGAATAGCGGGAATGCCGCGAATCGCGCGTCCGCAACCCGTAGCCATGGCTTGAAGTTCCCTAGGCGTCCTCGACTCTTCTCCGCCCCATGCCTCGATCCTTCCTGCTTGCCGCGCTGGTATTGCTGGCCCTGGGAAGCGTATTCGTGAGCGCGCTGTTCGGAAGCGTTGAAATCCCCGTGGGCCGGGTATGGGGGGCGCTGGCGGGAAGCGCCGCCGGCGTCGACGGCGACATCGTCTGGAAGCTGCGCCTGCCGCGGGCGGCCGCCGCTTTCGCCTGCGGCGCGCTGCTGGCGCAGGCCGGCGCGCTGCTGCAGGTGCTGCTGCGCAATCCCCTGGCCGATCCCTACGTGCTGGGCATCTCCGGCGGGGCCGCGGTGGGGGCGCTGGGGGCCATGCTGGCGGGCGCCGGGGCCGTGGCCATGGGGGCGGGCGCGGGGGGCGGGGCGCTGGCGGTGGTGGGAATCGTGTTCCTGCTCAGCTTCCGTGCCGGCGACTGGAATATCTACCGGCTGCTGCTCACCGGCGTGGTGCTGGCGGCCGGGTGCGGCGCCCTGGTGAGCCTGCTGCTCACCCTGGCTCCCGAGGCCGGGGTCAAGGGCATGCTGTTCTGGCTCATGGGGGACCTCTCCCAGGCCCAGGCGCCGCTCCCGGCCTGGATCGCGCTCGCCGCGCTGTCGGCCCTGGGGCTGGCTTTCGCCGGCAGCCTGAACGTGCTTGCGCTCGGTCCGCTCAAGGCGCGGACCCTCGGGGTGGCGGTGCTGCCGCTCCAGGTCGGCGTTTACTTCACCGCCTCCCTGGGCACCGCGGCCGCGGTCCTGCTCGGGGGCAGCATCGGCTTCGTGGGATTGCTGGTGCCCCACGCCCTGCGCCTGCTGGGCGTCACCGACCATCGCTGGCTGCTTCCCATGTGCGCCCTGCTGGGCGGCGGTTTCCTCACCCTGGCCGACACCGCGGCGCGCACCCTGTGGGCGCCCCAGCAACTGCCGGTGGGCGTGCTCACTGCCCTCATGGGCGTGCCGCTGCTGCTGTTGCTGCTGCCCCGGGGACGATGATGCTCGCTTGCGCCGGCCTCGAGGTGGGTTTCCCCGGCAGGCTGCTGGCCAGGGACTTGGCGCTCGAAATCCGTCCCGGAGAATGCTGGGGCATCCTCGGCATGAACGGCTCCGGCAAGACCACGGTGCTGCATACCCTGGGCGGGCTGCGCGCGCCGGAGGGGGGCGGCGTGAAGCTGGGCGGGCGCCCCATCGGGGGATTCGCGCCCCGGGAACTGGCCCGCGAGCTGGGTTTCCTGCTACAGGACGAGCCCGGCGCCTTCTGGGGAAGCCTTCAGGAGTACGTGCTGCTGGGCCGGCATCCCCATGCCCACAGTCTCTTCGGCTGGGGTGCCGATGACTTGGAACGGGCCGAGCGTGCCCTGGGCGCGGTGGACCTCGCGGGTCTCTCGCAGCGTTCCCTGGGGACGCTTTCCGGCGGAGAGCGGCAGCGGGCACGCATCGCCCTGCTGCTGGCCCAGGCCCCGAATGTCTACCTGCTGGACGAGCCGCTCCAGCACCTGGACCTGCGCCACCAGCTGGAGGCCATGGAGATATTCCGCGGACTCGCGCTGGCGGGCTGCGCGGTGGCCATGGTGCTGCACGACACGCTCTGGGCGAGCCGCTACTGCGACCACGTGCTGCTGCTGCCGGGTGACGGCGTCGCCCTCGCCGGCCCGACCCCGGAACTGCTGACCCGGGGAAACCTGGAGCGGCTGTTCCGCTGCGAGCTCCAGGAATACGGCCAGGGCGCCCAGCGCCATTTCCTTCCGGGGGCGCCGTCCCGTGTATAATCCGGCCAGCCCGCGGGGGGCCAGCGCTTCGTCTCCAGGCCCGTCGCGTCTCGTTAAATGATCCGCGATTTCCTGCGCAAGGTATTCGGCCCGAGGGGCGCGCCCCGCGGCCGGCTCAAGATCATCCCCTTCGAGCGCCACCGCATTTCCCGGGAGCGCGTGAGCCGCTGCGCCCTGCGCGTGACCACCACCCTGCAGTCCAGGGGCCATGCCGCCTTCGTGGTGGGCGGTGCGGTGCGCGACCTCGCCCTGGGCCTTGAGCCCAAGGACTTTGACGTCGCCACCGACGCGGTGCCCGAGGAGATCCACGCCGCGTTCCGCCGCTCGCGCATCATCGGCCGCCGCTTCCGCTTGGTGCACGTCATGTGCGGCCCGGAGACGGTGGAGGTGTCCACCTTCCGCGGCCTCGCCGGCGCCGGCGGCGAGGAAAATACTGAACACTCCTCCCGCGACGAGCACGGACGCATCCTGCGCGACAACGTTTTCGGCACCCAGGAGCAGGACGCCCTGCGACGCGACTTCACCGTGAACGCCATGTTCTACGACCCGGCCACCCAGCAGATCTGGGATTACCAGAACGGCTTTGCCGATCTCGAGGTGCGGCGGCTGCGCATGATCGGCGACCCCGAGCAGCGTTACCGGGAGGACCCGATCCGCATGCTGCGCGCGGTGCGGCTGTCGGCGAAGCTGGGTCTCGTCATCGATCCCGGCACCCGGGCGCCGATCCAGGGCATGGCGGAGCTGGTGCAGAACGTGCCCGCGTCCCGGGTGTTCGACGAGATGCTCAAGCTGCTCCTCTCCGGCCACGCCAAGGAATGCGTGCTGCGGCTCCGCAAGGAGGGGCTGCACCACGGGGTGCTGCCGATGCTGGACGTGATTCTCGAGCAGCCCATGGGAGAGCGCTTCGTGATGCTGGCCCTGGCCCACACCGACCGCCGGCTGCAGGAGGACAAGCCCGTGTCCCCGGGCTTCCTGTTCGCGGCCCTGCTCTGGCACGAGGTGCTGGCGGCGTGGAAGGGCTACCAGGATAAGGGCGTCAAGCCTTACCCTGCGCTGCACGAGGCCATGGACGACGTGCTTTCGGTGCAGGAAGAGAAGCTCGCGATTCCGCGCCGCTATGACGCGGTGATGCGGGAGATATGGTCCATGCAACCGCGTTTCGAGAACCGCTCCGGGCGCCGGCCGTTCACGCTGCTGGAGCACCCGCGCTTCCGCGCCGCCTACGATTTCCTGCTGCTTCGCTGCGAAAGCGGGGAACTGCCCGGCGAGATCGGGCAGTGGTGGGAGCGTTTCCAGCATGGCGGCAAGGAGGAGCGCAACGCCCTGCTGCTCCCCGGAGACCAGCGCAAGCGCCGGCGCCGGCGCCGCAAGGCGCCGCGCGACGATGCGGCTGCCGCCGCGGCACCCGCGGAGGACTGATGGCGCCGGATCGCGCTTCGGGCAAGGGGGCGTCCCCGCTGCGGGATGCGTGTTCCGGATGATCGCCGGCCGCTATCGCTATGTGGTGGTGGAGGGGCCCATTGGCGTCGGGAAGACCAGCCTGGCGCGTCGCCTGGCCGAGCATTTCCAGACCCGGCTCATCCTGGAAAAGCCGGAGGCCAATCCGTTCCTGGCCCGCTACTACGAGCACCCCTCCCGCTTCGCCCTCCCGACGCAGCTGTTCTTCCTGTTCCAGCGGGTGAACGAGATCCGGGCCCTGGCGCAGTTCGACATGTTCAGCGAAGCCACGGTGGCGGATTTCATGCTCGACAAGGATCCCCTGTTCGCCCGCCTGACCCTGGGGAACGACGAGTACGATCTCTACCAGCAGGTGTGGCGCCACCTGCAGCCGCCGACCCTGGTGCCCGACCTGGTGATCTTTCTCCAGGCGCGTCCGGAGATTCTGATGCAGCGGGTGCGCCGGCGCGGCCAGGAGTTCGAGCGCTCCATGGCGGACGATTACCTGTTGCGGCTGGTCGACAGCTACGGCCGCTTCTTCCACCATTACGAGCTGTCGCCGGTGCTGATGGTGAACAGCGAGAACCTGAATTTTGTTGAAAGCGCCGGCGACTTTGATTTATTGTTGGAGCGCATCGAAAAAATGCGCGGGCCGCGGGAGTTCTTCAGCCTCGGCGGATGACGCTGGTCCGGCGCGAAGCAGTCAAGGTGTTTTTGAGGCAGGGGCCGCACGGGGCGCGGAAGAAGCGATTTGCGCATGGGTTTCGCCGCGACCGCCGCGCGTTCCGCGTTTTGCGGTTTCTAGCCTTTGTTGTATTCCGTTCCCCTGCGCCCCTGCGGTGAGGAGTGTTGCCGATGCGCACGACCCTGAGCGTCCTGCACAAGATGGCCCACGAGGGCGTGAAGATCGCGATGCTCACCTGCTA
>DKBC01000069.1:3028-3233 GCA_002451065.1 Betaproteobacteria bacterium UBA6910 | reverse complement strand
GGTATCCACGATCGGGCAGCGCTTTGCCCCAACCGTCTCGTAGTACCACATCCAGGCCTCCGGGTTGATGGGCTCACCCACGGTGCCCAGCAGGCGCAGGGACGAGAGATCGTATTTCTTGGGCAGATCGGCGCCCAGCTTGATCAGCGAGCGGATCGCCGTCGGCGCGGTGTAGAAGATATTGACCTTGTGGTCCTGGATCATC
>DKBC01000069.1:0-3016 GCA_002451065.1 Betaproteobacteria bacterium UBA6910 | reverse complement strand
GTAGAGGATGAACAGCGGGTGCTCGGCGTTGACCCACTCGGGGGCGCACTCGTCCGCCTGGTTCTGGATCACGTCGTGCCACCATTTGTCGCGGGGCGCATTGACCGTGATCTTGCCGCCGGTGCGCTTGAAGATGACGACGTTTTTCACTCCCTCGCAGCCGCCCATGGTGAAGGCCTCGTCCACCGCCGGCTTGAGGGGGATTTCCTTGCCGCCCCGGTATTGGCCGTCGGCGCAGATCACGGCCACCGCGCCCGCATCCACGATGCGCTCCTGCAGGCTCTTCGCGGAAAAGCCGCCGAAGACCACCGAGTGGGTGGCGCCGATCCGGGCGCAGGCCTGCATTGAAACCACCGCCTCCACCGACATGGGCATATAGATCAGCACCCGATCCCCTTTCTTGATGCCGAGGGATTTCAGGCCGTTGGCAAACTTGCAGACCTGATGGTAGAGCTGTTTGTAGGTGACCTTGGTGACGGTGCCGTCATCGGCTTCGAAAATGATGGCGACTTTGTCGGGCTGGGTCTTGAGGTGCCGGTCCAGGCAGTTGTAGGACGCGTTCAGCTCGCCGTCAGGAAACCACTTGTAGAAGGGCTGGTTGCTGGAATCCAGGATTTTGGTGAAGGGTTTGTGCCAGAGCACATGCTCCTTGGCTTGGCGTCCCCAAAAGCCCTCGAAGTCCTTTTCCGCCTCGTTGCACAGGGCCTCGTACGCTGGCATTCCCGAAATCGTCGCCTTCTTGACGACGTCCGCGCTGGGGGGGAAGACGCGGCTTTCCTGTAGAACCGATTCGATCGCTGACGACATTGGACTGCTCCTCCGTAACGTTGAGTCGAAAAACGGGGTGAATCCGAACGGGGATTTTGACTGGTGATGCTTACTGGTGCCTTACTGCCATTCGACCGCCTCGGGCCCGGGAGTCGCGTCGATGCTCCCCATGCGCACCACGCGATATGGCCCCGGGCAACGCGTCCTGCACCGAAGACAGGGGATTTTTGGCGAGGCGACATTTTAGCACCGGTCCCGGGCGAATCAAGCCAAGTATTTGCTCGGAAGGGATTTCCTGGCTAGGCGCGGGGTCGTCGCAGCGGGCCCCGCAGTTGTGGTAATCTAAGCGCCCTTGCTGCAGCGCTTTGACTGACGCGGTATGGTTCGCGGACGGGCGGCGGCAGCGCAGGATGGCCCGGAGAGGTGGGATGGGTCCTCTCCAAGATCAATGGCGGGCCTCCCCGCATTGCATGGTAGTGAATCTGGTCAGGTCCGGAAGGAAGCAGCCACAGCTATTCTCTGCAAGTGCCGGGGGTTAGGCTCGCCACCCAATTTGGCCCACGGGGGCCTTCCCGGAGGACGCAGGAGCAGGTGTCAGGGACGCAGGTTCTCGCCCGCAAATGGCGGCCGAGGAGCTTCTCCGAAATCACGGGGCAGGACCACGTGGTTCGGGCGTTGGAGAACGCCCTCGACCAGGAGCGGCTCCACCACGCCTACCTCCTGACCGGCACCCGGGGCGTCGGCAAGACCACGCTGGCGCGGATTCTCGCCAAGGCGCTCAACTGCGACAAGGGGGTCACCTCGACCCCCTGTGGCAAGTGCGGCCCTTGCACCGAAATCGACCGCGGCCGCTTCGTGGACCTGATCGAGCTTGACGCCGCGTCCAATACCCAGGTGGACAACATGCGCGAGCTGCTGGAGAACGCGCTTTACGCGCCCACCGCCGGCCGCTACAAGGTGTACATCATCGACGAGGTCCACATGCTGTCGCGCTCGGCCTTCAACGCCATGTTGAAGACCCTTGAGGAGCCGCCCGATCACGTGAAATTCGTGCTCGCGACCACGGATCCCCAGAAGATTCCGGTAACGGTCCTTTCCCGCTGCCTTCAGTTCAACCTCAAGCAGATTCCGCGCGGCCTCATCGTTGAGCGCCTGCGCCACGTGCTGGACAAGGAAGCGATCGCCTACGAGGCGCCGGCCCTGGACCTGATCGCCCGCGCGGCTGCCGGATCCATGCGCGACGCCCTGAGTCTGCTGGACCAGGCCATCGCCTATGGCGGAGGCCGCGTGGAGGGACAGGCAGTGCGCGGGATGCTCGGCGCCATCGACCAGGGCTACCTGTTCGATGTGGCGGACGCAGTGGCGGCCGGGGACGGTCCGCGGCTGCTGGCGGTGGCGGATGACATGGAGCGCCGCAGCCTGTCCTTCGAAGGCGCGCTGCAGGAGCTGGCGACCCTGTTTCATCGGATGGCGCTGGTCCAGCTGGTTCCGGAGGGTTTGCCGGAAGATGTTCCGGACCGGGACCGTATTCTGGCCCTGGCTGCCCGCTTCGCGCCCGAGGATGTTCAGCTCTGCTACCAGATTGCGCTACAGGGGCGGAATGACCTGAGCTACGCTCCCGACGATTACGCCGGATTCACCATGACCCTGATGCGCATGCTGGCTTTCCAGCCCGGCACGGGTGAGGGCGGCAGGGAGGCGCGCGTCCCTTCCGGAACGCCGACCAGGCAGCCGGGGACGAACCCGGGCCGAGCTGCCCAGACGCCGCCCGTCGATGCGCGGAGACGGACTTTCGACGGGGACTGGGTGTCCCTGGTGGCCAAGCTCAAGCTTTCCGGCATGGCCAAGATGCTGGCCCAATATTGCGAGTTGACACGCCAGGAAGGCGACGAATTGGAGCTGGTGGTGCCGAACATGCATCGCCACCTGATGGAGAAGACCTACCAGGACAAGGTACAAAGTGCCGTGGAGTCGTATCTCGGCCGGCCCTGCCGGGTAACCTTTGTTGCGGGTGAAGCCAGCGGCAGATCGGTTGTGGCGGTGGAGGAGCGGGAACGGCAGCATCGCCAGGCCAAGGCCGTCGAGTCCATCGAGCGCGACCCGTTCGTGCGCGACCTGGTGGAAAATCTGGACGCGCGGCTGATCCAGACATCAATCAAGCCGATACAGTGACGGGAAAGGAGATCGATCCATGAAGGGACAACTCGGCGCCCTGATGAAGCAGGCCCAGCAGATGCAGGAAAACATG
>DKBC01000267.1 GCA_002451065.1 Betaproteobacteria bacterium UBA6910 | reverse complement strand
TACCGCTACTTCCCGGATCCCGACCTGCCGCCGCTGGACGTTGCCGAGGAGTGGATCGAAAGCCTGGTCACTGGGTTGCCGGAACTGCCCCATGCCAAGCGCGAGCGTTACATGCGGGAATGGGGACTTTCGGGATATGACGCCGCGACCCTCACCTCCAGCCGCGAATTGGCCCATTACTTCGAGGCTACGGTCGCCCTATACGCGGATCCCAAGCAGTGCGCAAACTGGGTGATGGGCGAAGTGGCCAGCGGGCTCAACAATGAGGGTATCGGAATCGAGCAGTGTCCGGTGTCGCCTGTGTCACTGGCCCACCTGTTGATGAGGGTCAAGGACGGTACCATCTCGGGAAAGATCGCCAAGGAGGTCTTCCAGGCGATTTGGCGCCGCGAGGGGGAGGTGGACGAGATCATCGAAAAGCGTGGCCTGCGGCAGATCTCCGACACGGGGGCCATCGAAAAGATCGTCGATGAAGTTTTGGCCGCCAATGCCAGCCAGGTTGCCGACTACCGCGGCGGCAAGGAAAAGGCCTTCAACTCACTGGTCGGGCAGGTAATGAAGGCCAGCAAGGGAAAAGCCAATCCCGCACAGGTCAGCGAAATCCTGAGGCGCAGGCTGGGAGGCGCGTAATCCTCATATCACCGGCAGGCGGATGCGTGAAATTCGCACCGTCCTATCGCGCCTGGGACTTCAGCTCCCGGAAGCGCTGCTTGTCGGCCTCGAAGCGCGCCTGAATTTCGTCGCGCTCCTTGCGCTTGGCAGCCATTTCGGCGTCGAGCCGCGCCACTTCCTTCTCCGAGGCCCCCAGCTCTTCCGACAGCCAGTCCGGCAATGGCTTGCCCTGCTTTGTCAGACCCGCGGCCTGCGTGCGGCGCTGGTCCAGGCGCACTCGCGCCGAGTTGAGCCTGGGCTCGATCCCCTTGATGGACGCGTCCGTGGACTGCAGGTTGCGGTCCCGGGCGAGATCGATTTCCTGCTCGGTGGTGTAGGTCTGGAGCAGTGCGGTGTCCCGCCGCTGCTGGATCGCCAACCGCTTCTCTTCCTCCTTCTTGCGCGCGGCCTCCTCCTCCCGGGACCTGATCTCTTCCTCGGTGGGCGGCGCAGAAATGGTCTTCTTGACCACTCCCTTGGTGGTCATCTCGGTGATCTCCCGGTCCTTGCAGGCGGCAGGCGGATTCTTGTCGTAATAGTGAGTGCCGCCCTTTTCGTCTACGCATTTCCTGAGGGTTGCAGCCGCAACCGGGGACGCCAGAATGCAGGTGCTCAAGGCGATGAAGATCCATTTCATGGATGGTTTCCCTTTGTCAAATGCGAAAAATTCCATATTTCTCCCTGTAACTTTCCACCGCGCGCAGGTTTTCGGCCATTGCGGCATGCCCGCGCAAATACGCCACCAGGTCATCAAGATTCGCTAAGCTCACAACGGGAATCTGGTGCATCAGGTTGACCTCCTGCACCGCTGATAGTTCTCCCTGGCCGCGCTCCATGCGGTCGAGCGCGATCACCACCCCGCAGGGCGTGGCATCGGAATTTCGTATGAGATCCACCGATTCCCGCACGGAGGTGCCGGCGCTGATCACGTCGTCCAGGATGAGGACTCTTCCGGCAAGGGGCGCTCCGACGATCACGCCGCCCTCGCCGTGGTCCTTGGCTTCCTTGCGGTTGAAGCTGTAGGGGTAGTTGCGCCCCAGGTTCGCGAGGGCAATGGCGACCGAGGCGACCAGAGGAATGCCTTTGTACGCGGGTCCGAACAGCATGTCCAGCTCGAGATTCGCACCAACAACCGCCCTCGCATAGAATTGGCCCAGAGCCGAGAGCGATGCTCCGTCCTGAAACAGTCCGGAGTTGAAGAAGTAAGGCGATACCCGCCCGGCTTTGGTCCGGAACTCCCCGAAGCAAAGCACGCCCCGGGCGATGGCGAATTCAATGAATTCCTGGCTGAGCGACATTCGGGCGAAGTAGAGCGACGACATGTTACGTGTTATCACCGTGAACCTCAACGGCATACGCTCGGCCGCGCGGAAGGGCCTGTTCCCGTGGCTTGCGCGCCAGCGCGCCGATGCGGTGTGTGTCCAGGAACTCAAGGCGCGGCCCGAGAACATGACCCGGCAAATGCTGGCGCCCCGCGGCTACTACGGCTATTTTCACTACGCGGAAAGGAAGGGTTACAGCGGCGTCGGTCTCTACTCCCGCCGCCAGCCGGACGCCATCGTGGAGGGGGTTGGAGTACCTGATATCGATGCCGAGGGACGCTATCTCCAGGCTGATTTCGGTCCGCTCAGCGTGGTGTCGCTCTACCTCCCCTCCGGTTCCAGCTCCGACGAGCGCCAGCGCATCAAGTTCGGCTTCATGGATCGCTTTTTCCCTCATTTGGAGCGTCTGCGCCGCTCCGGGCGCGAGATCATTCTATGCGGCGACTGGAACATCGCCCACAAGGAAATCGACCTCAAGAACTGGCGCTCCAACCAGAAGAATTCGGGCTTCCTTCCCCAGGAGCGAGAATGGCTGACGTCCGTGTTCGATGGCTTGGGATGGGTGGACGTGTTTCGACGGCTGGACTCCCGGCCGGAGCAGTACACGTGGTGGTCAAACCGCGGGCAGGCCTGGGCGAAGAACGTCGGTTGGCGGATCGATTACCAGGTGGCCACCCCGGGAATTGCGGGCCTAGCGCTGCGGGCGGCGATCTACCGGAACCGTCGCTTTTCCGACCATGCGCCGCTAACGATAGACTACGACGCCGAATTGTGACCGAGACGCTGGTCCGGTTGCACGGGAACCAGCCCTGTAATACTCTGCGCCATTCCCATTTTCGCACCTGTTCATGGCACTGATCCAGCCTTTCCGCGCACTTCGCCCGGTGCCGGAGCTTGCCTCGCGCATCGCCAGCCCGCCTTACGACGTGGTGAACGCCGCAGAGGCTCGCGCCTACGCCCGCGGCAACCCGCAATGCTTTTTCCGGATATCCCGACCCGAGGTGGACCTGGCGCCGGAGGTGGACGAGCACTCGGAAGAGGTCCACCGCAAGGGAGGGGAGAATTTGCGCGAGTTCGTGCAGAGGGGCTGGCTGGTGCGCGATTCCGCGCCGGGCTTTTACGTCTATCGTCAGCGCATGGAGCATCACGTTCAATCGGGCTTCGTCGCCGCGGCGAGCCTCGACGAGTACGACCGGGGTCTTATCCGCAGACACGAGCTCACCCGCCCCGACAAGGAGGACGACCGCACTCGCCACATCGTCGCTCTCGAGGCCAATGACGAGCCGGTCTTCCTGACCTTCCGCGCGCGGCCCGAACTGGATGCGCTGCTTGAGCGCGCCACGAGCCACCTTCCCGCGTTCGATTTCCTCGCCGACGACGGTGTCGCCCATACTTTCTGGGTGGTTCCGGCCGGCTTGAACGCCGAAATCCAGAGGACTTTCGTCACGGTCCCCGCGCTCTATATCGCTGACGGGCATCACCGAACGGCGGCTGCTTCCCGCGCCCATGCCCATTACGGCAGCCGGCCGGGACAGCATGGTTTGTTCCTAGCCGTGATCTTCCCCCACGACCAGATGCAGATCCTGGACTACAACCGCGTCGTCAAGGACCTGAACGGCCTCTCCAGCGAAGCGTTCCTGGCCCGGGTGCAAGAGCGCTTCGAGGTGGTCGCGCCCCCGGCAAACAAGCCGGAGGCGTTCCACCAATTCGGGCTTTACCTCGATGGAAAGTGGCACGGCCTTCGCACCCGTCCCGGCACCTTCGAGGAAACACCCCTGGGCCAGCTGGATGTCGCAATCCTGCAGGACAACCTGCTCTCCCCGGTGCTCGGAATCGAGGATGTTCGGCGGGATCCCCGCATCCATTTCGTGGGTGGCATACGTGGCACCCAGAAGCTCGAGCAGTTGGTGGATTCCGGCGAGTACCGGGCCGCGTTTTCGCTTTACCCGACAAGCCTGGAGCAGCTGATGTCGATTTCCGACGCCGGCGAGATCATGCCGCCCAAGTCCACCTGGNNACCTGGTTCGAGCCCAAGCTGCGCAGCGGGCTCGTCCTGCATCCCTTCTTCTAAGGATTCATCGCGGGGACGCAAAGCCGCAGAGGACCCGCAGAGTTTGAAACACGGTTGTCCCATGCGTCGCCCGCGCGCTTCCGTCCCTTTGCGGATCGCCATCCGGCCGTGAATCTCGCGCCCTACCTGGAGGTTTTCCGAAGCCGCCGCGTCGCCGTCACGCTGCTGCTGGGATTTGCCTCGGGTCTGCCCCTGGCGCTGACTTCCGGGACCCTGCAGGCCTGGATGACGGTGGAGGGGGTGGACATCACTACCATCGGCATTTTCACCCTGGCCGGCCTGCCTTACACCTGGAAGTTCCTGTGGGCACCGCTCATGGACCGCTTCGTGCCGCCGGCCCTGGGCCGCCGCCGGGGCTGGATCCTGCTGACGCAGTTGCTGCTGATGGCGGGTATCGCCGCCATGGGTTCCTTGTCGCCCGCCCACGCCCCTTGGGCCCTTGCCGGCCTCGCCGTCCTGGTGGCCTTCAGTTCCGCATCCCAGGATATCGTGGTGGACGCCTACCGCACGGACCTGCTGAAGGAGCGGGAGCGTGGTGTTGGCGCGGCGGTTTCGGTCCTCGGCTACCGGGTCGCCATGCTGATATCGGGGGCCCTTGCCCTCATCCTGGCCGACCGCATCGGGTGGCATGAAACCTACTGGCTCATGGCGGGGCTTCTAATGATCGGTATGGGGGCGACCCTTTGGGGACCCGAGCCGGACGCCGAGGTCAGGGCGCCCCGCAGCCTCGAGGACGCGGTAGTGGAGCCCCTGCGGGAGTTCTTTTCCCGCGACGGGGCCTTGTGGCTGCTGCTCCTGATCGTGCTCTACAAGCTGGGCGACGCCTTTGCGGGCAGCCTGACCACCGCTTTCCTGATCCGTGGCGCCGGTTTCTCGCCCACCGACGTCGGTACCATCAACAAGGGTATGGGCCTTGCCGCCACCATTCTGGGCGTACTGTTCGGCGGAACGCTCATGGTCAAGCTGCGACTGTACAAGGCGTTGATGGTGTTCGGCGTGCTCCAGGCGGTATCCAACCTGGCGTTCATGTGGCTCGCCGCCGCGGGCAACAGCTATCCGCTGATGGTGCTCGCGGTGGCGGTCGAGAATCTCTCCGGCGGGATGGGGACCGCGGCCTTCGTGGCGCTGCTGATGGCCCTGTGCAATCACCGCTACACCGCCACTCAGTACGCGCTGTTGTCAGCCCTTGCCGCGGTGGGGCGGGTATACGTGGGACCAGCTTCCGGTTTCCTGGTCGAAGCCGTAGGTTGGGTGAGCTTTTTCTTTTTCACTTTTCTCGCGGCGCTGCCGGGCCTGGCATTGCTGGCCGCCATGCGCCGAATCCTGGACGCGCTGGAACGGGACAAGGCGCCGGGCTGATCAGTCGCGCCGCTCGATGCGGAATACCGCGATCGAGCCCAGCAGGTTGGGCAGGGTCGCGACTTCCTTCCCCAGATGCAGGACCCGGCGTTCCAGGATGCGGACCCCGTGCTGGGCGCAAAACGTCTCGAAATCGTTGACCGTGCACAGATGCACGTTGGGGGTGTCGAACCACTGATAGGGCAGCGCCTCGGACACCGGCATTCTCCCGAGCAGAATCTGCATCCGGTTGCGCCAGTGGCCGAAGTTGGGGAAGGAGACGATCCCTTCGCGGCCGACCCGCAGCATTTCCCGGACGATTTCCTCGGTGTGATGCATGGACTGCAGCGTCTGGGACAGGATCACGTAATCGAAGGACGCGGATTCAAAAGCCGACAGGCCGCTCTCCAGGTCGCTCTGGATGATATTAACCCGATTGCGCACACAGGCCAGCACATTCGCCTCGCTGATTTCCACGCCGTAGCCCCACGCTTCCCGGGTCTCCGCCAGGTAGCGCAGCAGCGTTCCGTCGCCGCAACCCAGGTCCAGCACCTTGGCGCGCGGGCGCACCCACTCCGCGATGGCGGCGAGATCGGGGCGGGAGACGATGGCGGGCGCGCGGTGCCGGGTGCCCTGGTACATGGACCTAGAGTTCGATGCTTTGGAAATAGGCCCGCATCAGCTCATGGTAATGCGGGTCGGTCATGAGGAACGAATCGTGGCCGTGGACGGTCTTGAACTCCGCGTAGCTCACGTCGAGTTCGTTGTCCAGCAGCGCCTTCAGGATCTCCTCGGAGCGCTCGGGCGAAAAGCGCCAGTCCGATGTGAAGGCAACGATCAGGAAATTCGCCGTGGCCCCCCGGAATGCCGCGGAAAGGTCGCCCCCGTGCGAGTGGGCCGGGTCGAAATAATCCAGCGCCTTGGTCATCAGGAGATAGGTATTGGCGTCGAAGCGATCGGCAAACTTGTCTCCCTGGTAACGCAGGTAGGACTCGATCTCAAACTCCACGTCATAGCCGAAATTCAGCGCGCCCGAGCGCAGCACCCGGCCGAATTTCTCCGCCATGGAATCGTCCGAGAGGTAGGTGATGTGGCCGAGCATGCGGGCCAGTCGGAGACCGCGGCGCGGCACCACGCTCTTGTCGTAAAAATCGCCGCCGTGGAATTCCGGATCCGTGAGGATGGCCTGGCGCGCCACGTCATTGAAGGCGATGTTCTGGGCCGTGAGCTTGGGCGCGGCCGCGATGCAGATCACGTGACGCACCCGCTCGGGAAAATCCAGGGACCATTGCAGGGCCTGCATCCCGCCCAGGCTGCCGCCGATGATCGCGGCGAACTGCTCGATGCCGAGACGGTCGGCGAGCCGGGCCTGGGACACCACCCAGTCTTCCACCGTTACCACCGGGAAGCGCGGCCCGAAGGGCCGGCCGGTTTCGGGGTCGATGGTGGAGGGCCCGGTGGAGCCGTGGCAGCCTCCGAGATTGTTCACCCCTACCACGAAGAAACGGTTGGTGTCGAGGGGTTTGCCGGGGCCAACCATGTTGTCCCACCAGCCGATGTCGCGCGGATTGTCCTCGTAATGGCCGGCGACGTGATGGGTGCCGGACAGGGCGTGGCACACCAGCACGGCGTTGGATCTGGAGGCATTCAACTCGCCGTAGGTTTCAAAGACCAGCCGGTACCCATCAAGAGTGGCGCCGCTCCTGAACTGGAGCGGCGTGTTGAACTCGGCGGTCTGCGCTGTGACGGCGCCGACCGAAGCGGGGTCATGCATGGGCCCGGTAATCGACTTTTGACGTGCGAGGCATTATAGCCAGTTATCGGCGGCCTGCCGCCCGACGCGGCCGGCCCGGCTTCATCAGATCATGTGTTGAGCTTCGTCAGCAGCGCGAGAACCTTGTCCGGTTCGTCGCTTCTCAGGATCTTGTGCGCGGTGCTGACGGCTTCCGGGAGGCTGGCTTTCAGCACCTGCTGTTTCACTGCGAGCAGGTGGGCCGGATGCATTGAGAACTGGCGCAGTCCGAATCCGAGCAGCAGCCGCGTCAGCGAGGGGTCCCCGGCCATCTCGCCGCACAACGCCACCGGGACGTTGGCCTGATTGGCGGCGCGGATGACCTGGTGCAGCAGCCCGAGAACGGCCGGGTGCAGCGGGTCGTAGTAATGGGCAACGCTGTCGTCGGCGCGATCGATGGCCAGCGTGTACTGGATC
>DKBC01000203.1 GCA_002451065.1 Betaproteobacteria bacterium UBA6910 | reverse complement strand
GGGGCTCTCGCGCCCTTCCAGGTTGATGATGATGTCGCGCACGGCGCGCACCCCCGGCACCGCCATGATCACCTGCAAGATGTCCGACAGGCGGATTTCGCGGCGGACCTGCGCCCGTGCCAACTCGTCGGCGTCGAGGAAGCCGCTCTGCAACGCCGGCCCTTCGAAGATCCGGTCGCTCGGCACCCCACGGGCGACGAGCTCGGCGAGGCTGTGGAAGCGCACCATCGGGGTCAGAAACTGCTGCACGGCGCGGAACACCCGCGCCTCGGCGAGGTCGATGTCGACGGCCGGNNTCCACGTCGATCTCGGCACAGAGCTGCACCGGCTGCTGCGCAATGAGATCCACGGAAACGAACTCCTCGCAGAGGTTTCGATTGGCCTGTAACCGTCGCCAGGTCTCGGCAATGGCCGTGTCACGCCGCACCGCGTCCCCTTCGGCGACGTCCTCCTCCAGCTCCAACAACACCCGGTAGAAGCCGCTGACGCTGATCTTCCCCCGCTGCTCGGGTGCTTCTTTGCTGGGGAACTCGAGACGGCTGCGTTTGCAGTTCACCGCGTAGGTCTTCGTCACCGGGTGCAGCCAGGCGTTGCGCACGTCGGGGATGTCGATGAGCAGCCGGCGATAGTCATCGACCGTCACCGGCCGCGATGGCAGCACCTCCCTCGCGGTGGGGAATGCCGGCGGCTTGCGCTGCTCCGGGGGGAGTTCCTCCTCGGCGGCCAGGTCCAGGGGTGACCGGGCGAGCAGGTCGGCGATCGGCTGACCGATGCGGTAGCCGAGGTCGGTGATGGCGTAGCAGAGCAGCTCGAGGGTGGTGATCCCCGGGTCGTGGAGGTTGTAGTCGGTCCACAGCTTGCGCGACAGCAGCTGGATGTACTTCAGCCCCTCCTCGCGCAGCCAGCGGTAGTTGCGCGCCGGCGCCGGGTCTGCGGACTTGCGGATGTGGATGCTCGTCTCTGCCATGGCCTCAATCGCTGGCTCTGGTCAATTGCCGGCTGTCACGCGCGGTCGATCCGGTGTCCGGGGGCTGACACCAGGATGCCGCGCGGGGTGTCGACCTGCGCCGCCGGCAGGTCGGTGCGCAGGTCGCCGTCCAGGAACAGGCGCACGTCGGTCAGGTAGTCCACGTAATTGCGTTGTTCGAGGAAATGGATGATCACCGTCTTGTGAATCCGCCCTCCGAAGTGGATCCCCGCCCCTGCATCGAAGGCCCAGGGGGAGAGGAAGGCGACCAGTTCGCGCTCCAGCTCCTTGCGGTAGTGGCCGAAATCGAGCCCCGGCTGGAAACGCACCTTGAAATCGAGGAGCACCGGGCGGTAACGGGGGTTTTCCACGTGCACCTGCACCCGCGGGCCGCAGTGGGCAGCGAGGAACCGCCGCACCGCCTCCAACGTCGCCAGGTCGGCGCGCGGTTGCAAGGGATCGACGGCGTTGCGGTTGCGCAGGTCGGGGATCACCACCAGGGTCAGGTGCCCGGGCGCCTCGCAGGAATCGGGGGCGGTGTGGCTGAGGCAGCGCACCTTATAGAGCCGCGGAAACTGTTGCAGCACCAGCCGCTCCACGTCCCAGGGGGTGACGGCGCGCTGCTTGTGGCGCAGCCGCTCGCTCACCCGCACCCGGAAGGCGGACTCATCCTCCTCCATCTGCCCGCCGAAGGAGGCGTAGGGCTGGCTGACCTTCTGAATCCCCGGGACCGGAACGGCCAGCTTGGCGAGTCGGCCTGCGGCCAGGGGCTGGCGCAGCCGCTGCGGGTCGTTGCCCGCGTCGGCGAAGCGGGCCAGCACGGCGTTGGGCGCCACGGCCAGCAGGCGGCAGAGGGCGGCGCTGTGCTCCTTGACCGCCGCCCGCAGCCAGTAGGAGCCGGCGGGCAGCAGGGTGTTGCGGTCGCTAGCGTCGGGCGGCAGGGCGAGTCGCAGCACGCCGCTCTTCACCAGACCGTCGCTGCCGTCGGCGAGCAGTTCCTCCGCCGTCAAGGGCCGCCAGTGGTTGTCCGCCAGCAGGCTCCACTCCACCGGCGGCCGCAGCAGGTCGGGATCGCCGCTGCCCTCGGCCACCTGCAGCAGCAGGGAGAGGTTGCGCCCCGCCGGGACGCCGGAGATGCCGATGAAGAACTCCCCTTCGTGCTCGTGTTCGGCGAAGAGGGGCACGCTGGGCCGGCTGACAAAGGGAAGCTGGCGGCGCAGGAAGGGGTGGTCGCGGCGCTGGCCGAAGGGGTCGACCTGGAAGAAGGCCAACTGCTCGCCGGGGGCGCTGTGGCCGGCGCTGTCGCTGAAGTCGAGGCGCCCGCTGGTGGCGGTGTAGCTGAGCCGCAGCGTCTCGATGACCGGGGAGTAGGGTTCGTTGGGCAGGTCGAGCGCCGCCCCGCCGGCGGCAACGAGGACCGCCGCGGTGTACAGCTCGGGGTACTGCTTGTGTTTGAAATCGTTGACCAGCCTCAGGGTCACGCCTCCGTTGCGCAACTGCGGCGCGGCGACGCTCCCCCGCAGCAGGGCCGGGTAGTACCAGTGCAGGGGCGTGAGCAGCGGCATGACCTGCACCTGGCGAAGGGCCCAGCCGCTCTTCTGGCCCTTGAGGCTGAGCGCCCGCTGCACCTTGCCGGGTTTGAGGCTCGCCACGGTCCAGGGGTGGGTCGGCGGTGGTACGGCGATGGTCCGTTCGCTGCTGGCGTTGGTCTCGAACAGCTCCACCTCGTAGCTCTTCTCCCCCTGCCCGGCCAGCCGCGCCCTCAACTTGGCGGTGAAATCGGCGTTGCTGGAGACGGTGTAGGCGGTCTTGTTGTAGATGCTGGAGAAGCTGACCGGGGCGTCCTGCCACTGGATCTGCAGGGAGAAGCTCTCCAGTTGCTTGCCGAAGGCCTCGGGGTAGCCGACGTGGAACTGGGCGCCGCGCACCGGCTGCGGGCCGAAGGGCAGGAACGGCTTCTTGGCGTCCAAGGGGCCGAAGTCGCTGTCGAGTTGCAGGGTCTCGATGCCGCTGACGATCACCCGGATCTCCGCCGCGGAGAGCTTGACCTCGGCGAGATCGGCGGCGGTCAGGTCGGCCTTCTGTTCGTTGAAGAGCAGCTGCAACAGCGGCTGGCGGGTGTCGAAACCGTGGCCGTGCAGGGTCGGGTCGTAGTTCGCCACCGCCTCGTCCTCGGCGGGAAGCGTCAGGCTCAGCTGCAGGCTGCCGCTGTGGGTCTCATGCGGTTCCAGGGAGACCGGCCGCGGACCGATCCACCCCTTGGCGCCGGTGAGGTAGGCNNGGCCAGCTCCACCTCGATGGTCCGCGCCCCTTCGGCCATGGCCAGCACCGGCGCGGCGAAGGCGAACCCCAGGGGTGCAACGGGCAGGCTTGCCGCGCCGAAGGGGGGCCAGGACTGCCCCTCGGCCAGCTCGCCGCCGAGGCCGTCGGCCGAGTCCGCGATGGGGGCCTGGTGCAGCCGGCCGTCGCCGCCGCGGAACAGGGAGCGCAGGCCGGTGACGCCTACGGGGAAGACACTCAGGTCGTCGACCAGGGCAAATTGGAGC
>DKBC01000032.1:8300-9676 GCA_002451065.1 Betaproteobacteria bacterium UBA6910 | reverse complement strand
CTCGTTCTCAGAACAGGAACCCGATCCGCCCCTCCAGTTCCTGGCTGAAGAGCGGCAGGTCGTCCACGATGGCGTTCTTGTACTCCAGCGACACGACGAGGTTCGCCGTGATCATCTTCCCGACCATCAGGTCGAAGGGTACGAACCACCTCTCCTCACGCCAGTCGTAGCGCGCCTCGGGTGCGAACGTCAGGAACCAGAGCCTCGGGAGCATCAGGTGGACGATGGGCTGCAGGTACGTCTGGCTCACGTAGGGCCGGTCGCCGTCCTTGGACGCCACGTCGAAGGCGTGGCGCACGAGCGCCGCGCACCAGGTGCCCCGGGACCAGTTCCCGAGGTCGTACTTGAGGCCGACCGTTGGGAGCAGCTGGTACTTGCCGGTGCCCAGGGATTCCTTGCTGGCCGTTGGAAAGATCACCTGGGCACCGAACCCGTAGGCCCACCGTCCCCCCACGGGCGCGATCAGCAGGCCCTGGACGAGGGCGTCGGCGATGCCGCGCTCCGAAGCCCCCTCCGGGTTGCCTCCGCTCGGCACGTCCGACCACCCGTACGGCAGGTCTGCCCGCAGCGCGAACTCCCACCCTCCTTCCAGGTCGAACGGGATGTCGGCCCGCGCCGTGGCGAAGGTGCTGCGGGAGTCCCCGTGCTGGACCTGCTGGTACTTGAGACGCAGGTCCAGGCGCGTGAGGGGTTTGGTGAAGTCCTGCCCGGGATTCAGCTCGCCCGACCTCTCCTGCGCCCCCGAGGGGAACGCGCACAGGGCGAGGCCCGCGGCGAGGAAAGCCACCCAGAGCGATCTTCCCGTCCTCATGTTCCCTCTCCTCCTCTCCCTGCGTTGCGCCTCAATCTCCGGTGCACGATGCGAACAGCACGAACGCCCCCGCTGCGTCGGCCACGACGCCGGTCAGCCGGGTGCCGTCGGCGGAGAGCGCCGCGCTCCAGGCCCGGGCCTTCTCCATGCCCCCGAGGAGCGTCTGGCCCTCGAACGTCTCCCGGAGGCGCACGGCGGTCTCACGCTCGTCTCCCCGGGCGCCGGCGCTGATCCGCTCACCGGATCGAGACACCCGCAGAAAGTCGGGCAGCCCCGCGTCCGCGGGCAGGACCCGTTCACACCCCGAGAGGCGGCCGCACTCCAGGACCTCGGTCAGGGCGCACAGATACCCGCCTTCTTCCGACGCTGCGGCATGCGTCTCCAGACCGCCGCTGGCTACACCAAGCAGGGCCGTCACTCCCAGCAGAACGACACGGTAGGTTCTCATGGGCTCGTCCCTCCCCTACTTCACGGTGTAGCCGCGGCCTTCCATGCAAGCCGCGAAGTTGCGGTTGTAGGCCGTCCGCTTCTGGGAATATTCGGCCGCCTGCTGTTGCTCCCACTG
>DKBC01000032.1:0-8175 GCA_002451065.1 Betaproteobacteria bacterium UBA6910 | reverse complement strand
CGCCATGGGGTCGAACCCGCTCTGGCCCTTGGCCCACCCGTAGCACTCGAACTTGTCCTTCTCGAGCTGCTCCGCGCTCTGCCCCTTGGCGGGGTAGATCACCAACTCCTGGGCACGAGCCGGCACCAGGGGCGCTGCAACGCCGGCAATCACCGCGGCAACGAACACCAGCCTCCACCACGACGGTCTCACCATGTCTCACCTCCTTTGTGCGCTCGCGGCGCGTCGCGAATCGTCGCCGGCAGGGCGATCCGATCCCTCGTCCCCGGCGGGGGGCGGGCCGACTTCGCCCTTACCCGCCGACCGTGGGGCGTGAGGGAACCGAAGCGGTGCAGACAAGAACCCCTTGGGTTCGTGTCGGCCCCCTTCGCCTTGCCTTTCCCCTCTCGTCGCTACTTCTTTTCCGGCTCCGGTGCCTTTTCGGGAGCCGGCGTCGGGGCCGGAGCGGGCGCTGCCTTGGCTGCAGGCGCCGAGATGATGCCGATCACGGTGCCGTCCGCGTCGCGCACTTCCCCGCCGCCCATGGGGTTGAACACCACCGTGCCCGCCTTGCGGCCCTCATCGTCCACCAGGGCGTAGGTGCGCAAGAGGCTCGTGGGCTTCGGTGGGGCTCCCCCGCAGCTCCCCAGCCACGCCGCGGCCGACATCGCCGCGACTGCCAGTGCCACCGGACCGATTCGTTTCCTCATGGGTCTGCCTCCTCTCTTGTTCGCCGCCACCCGAAATGGGGGCGGACCGGAGGGCGTTCAACCACGCCCTCTCCCTCTACCCCCCCGCGGAGATCGTCATGACCGGCGCTCCCTGTTTGCCGCCGGTTTCGGTGAGGGTCATGATGAACATCAGGAACGAGAAGATCCTCTTGGACGGGTAGTCCCGGTCGGAGATCGAGAACCAGCCGTCCCGATAGGGAGCGGCGGCGTACGCGTCCGCCGGCTCGTCCCCGGAGTACGAGATGCGGACCAGCGGAGGCCGGAAGCCTTCGCCCCTGGACTCCATGGTCGTGCCGACCCGGGCCTCGGCGACGTGCTCGGGCGGGACTTCGACGCTGGAGGCGATGTCGGTCAGGATCTCCAGGAGCGAGCGCGTCAGGAGGGCGATCTCGTCGTCGCCGCTCGCGGCGGAGCCGTACACCACCCGGTACTGTTCCAGCCCTTCCCGCAGACCGAGGATCCGCCGCACCTTTCCGGCATCCTCCGCCAAGTCCGGCGACGCCTGCGGCCGAAATACCAGGACCAGGGCTTCCCCTTGCTCCGTCGCCTTCAGCCGAAAGGACATGGCACCCGACTCCTGGACCCTGCGAAGCTCGTCCAAGAGCGGGTAGAAGCCCGGGTCTGCCGCAACCGACCGGTTGTAGAGCCCCGCCTGGTTCCGGATGCCGTTGACGGACTTGACCATCAACCGCAAAACGATGTCGGCCGGATAGCCGCCCTCGATCATCGCCATCACCGTGGGCGGAGGGATGGGCGCCATCATGCTGCGGGCGAACTTCTCCCCGGTCAGGAGGTTGTAGCTGACCGTCGGCCGGTCGTAATAGCGGCCCGTGCCGCCGATGCGCTGCTCGTGGCCGGCGGGCGGGAAGGACCACCCCAAGGCGGCGTTCAGCTCCGCCTCCAGCGAGTACTGGTTGATGATGGAGGCCACCTCGAGAAAGATCGGGGCATCGCCGTACCGGATCTTGATTACGTTGAGGAGCATCTGCCGTTTCCAGGATTCGGAGACGGACACGGTGTAGTCGAAGCGGTCGCGGACGATGGTGGAGGGGCCGATCTGCGCGCAGCCCGAGGCGATCCCCAGCGAGACGGCCAACGCCAGGGTCTGCGCGCGCCCGACGGAGAACCGACGAGTCGATGCGTCGACGCCCATCCCCCGCCTCCTCCATCCCTCAGCGATCGGGCACCTTGTAGGTCAGCTTCGGCCACACCGCGAGGCCCGCCGCACGGCTCACCACCATTCCGCTCCCCAGGTCCGCCCTCACCTCGGAGAGTGCCGTGCGCAGGAACATCTCCCCCGAGCCGGTGATCCCGGCGAAGCGGCCGGTGCCGCCGGTCAGGCGGATCTCGCCGTCGCAGCCCTTGCCGGCCTCCCCGGCGCACGACCATTCGGCGAAGACCCGGTCGCCCTTGGCCCCCGTCATGATGCAGTGCCCCGACGCCTCGGTCTTTCCCGTGGGAAGATCCACCCTCTGGGTCCCGGGGCAGAGGAGAAGCGCGGCGTCGAGCTCTCCCTCGGCCTTCTCGACGTAGAGAATCCCTTCGAACTTTCCCAGGAACTGCAGCCGGTCGGGGCCGACGCGGAAGATCTCGCCGGTGGCCTCCCACGGCGACATGGCGCCCAGAGTGCCTTCCCCGGCCTGGCCGGGTGAAACCGCCCCGAGGACGAAGGGGCTCAGCAGAGCGAAAACCATCGGGATCACATGCCGTTTCATCGAACAGTCTCCTTTCGTGCGGTTCCATGCCGCAGTGTCGAGTGAGCCAGGCGCCCCTCGTAAGTCTCCCATGCCCCGGAAGAGCCAGGGCATCAAGATCAAAGCAGTGGACAAGATAACAGGAGAAACGGGATTGTCGACGAGCGAAGCAATCCTGTGAATCTCTGTCTTCCCGATCGCGCCGCCTCCGGCACGCTCGGGCCTGTTGGATCCTCGCACCCGAAGACCCCGTAGAACCTGTCATCCTGTCAAAGAGCCTATCTTGTGTTTCCCGAGGTCGTTGCTCACGCCTTCCCGGGCGCGGGACCGGCGGCGTCCTTCCCCGTCTCCGGCGGTTTCGCCGGCGGAGCGTACCACTGATCCTTGGGCACGAAGACCGCCTTGTCCGGCTGCGCCACGAAGTTGGGCGACATGATCTGCACGCCGGCTTCGTTGAAGGCGTCCTGAATGGCGGCGTGGAGTGCCGACAATACCGGCACCCGCTCCGCCGGCCGGTCGATGGCAAAGCGCAACTCGTATTCGGCGTAGAAGTCCGAGAGGGCCCGCTGGAGGACGAAGGCCGGCGGCGTCGGCCGGATCCCTGTCGTGCGGGCCGCTGCCTGGAGCAGGAGCGCGTGGACCTGGCGCCAGGGAGCGTCGTAGCCGATCGTGACCGTGGTGGCGACGATGGCTCCGTCCTTCCCGGCCAGCAGCGAGAAGTTCGTCATGCTCGCGCCGACCACGACCCCGTTCGGTATGGCCACGAACTCCCGCTTCGGCGTGGCGATCTTGGTGGTCATCGGGCCCAAGTCCTGCACCGTGCCCTCGACGTCGCCGATGGTGACGTAGTCGCCGACGTGCAGGGCACCCGAGTAGGCGATCACCAGGCCGCTCATGAGATGGTTGACAAACCCGCTCGAGCCCAGGGAGAGCATGAGGCCCGCGAACACGCTGACCCCCTTGAACGCCTCGCTGCCCGAGCCGGGGATGTACGGGTAGGCCACCGTCAGCGCGAAGAGCCAGATAGCAGCCAGCACGACCCGCCGGGAAGCGCGCGCCGAGTCCGGATGGAGCCAGGGCACCGACACCGTGCCCCGCTCCACACTCGAAAAGAAGTGAGAAGCCCCCGCTGCGACGATCCGCGTGATCCAGAAGATCACCAGCACGGCCACGACACCGGGCATCGCACGCACGATCCCCAGGCCGAAACTGAGCAACATGCCCAGGAAGAACCCGCCCAGCTGCCGGGCCCAGGGCTGGGTGTAGAAGAACTGCTGGAAGCAGAAGGCAAGCCAGAGGTAGGCCACAACCAGCATCACCGCCCCCGCGGTGAGCTTGGTCAGCGCCCGCTCGATGCCCAGCAGCAACGGGACCAGGTTGAACCCGGCCAGGGACAGAGGCCGTCGCGGCGTGGCGATCAACCGGTCCAGTCGGCGGATCGCCACCTCTCGAAATTTCCACACCAACCAGACGAGGACGACGAAGACCATCGTCGCTCCGGCCGAAAAACCGGCGCCGCGCAGCAGCACCGGCCAGCGCATCTGCTCGGCACGCTCGTCCAGGGCGGCCTTCAGCTCTGTCGCGGCCCCGCGGGCGAGCTCGTCCAGGGTCTGCCCGGAATCGGGGTCCACGTCTCCGGGGAGCAGCGCGAAGAGGCTCTCGGTCTTCGTGCCGACGATGATGCCGGAAACGCCGCCGCGGCTCGCCTTGGTCGTGGTGACCTCCAGGTCTGCGCGGGGCGCCAGGGCCTTGATGCGTTCCGCCGCCCGTCGGGCGCGCTCACCTGCGCTCGATTCCTCGAACGACGCGCGTAGGACTACGATGGTTCGACCCCAGGCCACCACGGGCGCCGCCTCCGGCTGGTCCAGCGCCACGGCCGGCGGGGGCGGCGGCTGCGCTGCCGGGACCGGCGCTGCCTGCAGCAGCCAGATCGCCGAAATGACGAACCCGAGGCGTGTCCAGAACATGTGTCCTCCCCTGGTCTTCCGCGCCGACGGCCTGCCGACGGCGCGGCGGCACCTTCGCCGGCGGGCGCGTTGCGTCACGTCCGGTCAGCTTCGGGTCTGCCGCGGCCTCACAGCCAATCGCTCAGCAGCACGCCCACCCCGATGCGCTGGTTGGCGTGGTCGTAATCGATCAGGCTCTCCCCGTACCCGTTGAAGAACTGCACGTACCCCTTGAGCTTGCGGGTGAGCGGAAACGTCCAGTCCAACTGGATGGCGCCCTTGTTCCCGTCCGAGCGCAGGTTGTTGCGGAGCATCATGGCGAAGACCATGTCCCCCCACTTGTACCCCGCGAGGAACTCCCCGTACCCCAGGTACTTCTCGATGTGCCGGTTGTCGTCGTCCTCCTCGTCCTCCGGGATCCGATACCAGGGCTTGAGGCTGCACCCGAAGTTGCCGCGCTCGAAGACGAAGTTCGCGTAGAGCCGGTTCCAGCTGCGGGAGTAGGCGTCGTTCCCGCGGCCGTTGGACTGGTGCGCGAACCCCACCGAGATCCCCCGATTCTTGAGGCCCAGCACATCGTAGTCCGTGTCGAAACGCACGAAGCCCTCGGGTTCGTAGTTCGTGTCCCGAAACGGCGACGAGTTGTCGCTGTTGTACATCTGCCAGAGCGAGATCTGGGTGTAGGCGAAATACAGGCTGGCGTTGGACCCCAGGATCCCCTCCCAGGCCGGGAGCTTGAAGCTGATCTGGAACTTCACCTCGGCGTTGTCGAGGTTCGTCTGGTCCGACCCCGCTTCCTTCAGCGGTTTGACGTTGGGGTTGAAGCTGTACGTGTACGGGAGGATGTAGTTGGGCCGGTGGGGGGTGATGGCCCAGGGGCTCTTCTTGACAGCCTCCTCGGCTTCGAGACGTCGGGAAACGGCGCCTTCGGGCTCGGGGCCGGCCGCGGCCTGGCACAGCCCCGAGAGCGCAATCCACGCCATGAAGAAGAGGATCGTCGACCGGGCGATTCGGACCATTGCAAGCCTCCTGTGCCGAAGAGGGGGCGAACGGCGCTCGGTGCGCCGCCCGCCCCACGGGGAGTGCGGTTTCATCCCTCGGGACGACCGAGGTCGTGAGCGACTCAGAATTTGTAGGTGACTGCCGCACCGGCGAGGAGTTGGCTGGAGCTCCCCTCGTCGTCCACCACCGGGCTGTCCGCCGCGTCCCCGAGAAGGGCGGTGAGGCGCAGCACCGCCATCAGACCCCAGTTGGGGGTGAACCGGAAGGTGGCAAGCGCCGTGGCGGAGATGTCCTTGAAGCCGGCGTCCGCGTCGTAGCGCTTGAGCCTGCTGCGCTGGGCGTCCGCCGCGCTGACGCCGAAGTACGCCTGCATGTAGTCCTCGTCCGCGTAGGTGGTCGACAGGCTCAGGTTCAACATCGCCGCACGGGGCAGGGGAAGCGTGTAGCCCCCGCTGAGGGTCAACAGAAACCCGTCGTGACCGTCGGCCACGTCCTGGGCGGCTTCCACCTTCGCGTTCCAGTGCTGGTACTGGAAGGCCGCGAAGCCGCCCAGCTCCCAGGCCGCGTCGACCTTCTTCATGTCGTCGACCCGGTCGTTCTTCACCTTGTCGCGCGCGGCGCGGTACCGCAGCAGCGGACCGGCCTGCCAGGTGTTGCTGGGCAGTGCGTTTCCCGACAGGGTGGTGCCCAGGAACTGCACGTACTGCCCGCTCGTCCACTGGTTGCGGACGTACAGGATGGGCGCCCCTTTGTAATCCTCGGACCCCTCGTACTCGGGAAGGACCGCCAGCCCGAGCCCGGCCGTGAGCGTCGTCGCCGGGACCGGCGGCTTCTCACCGGTTTCCAGATCCAGCGTGGCGACCTGGGCGAGGCCGCTGGAGCCCAGCATCCCGAAGGCCAGCACCGTCAGCGCGAGACTCTTCAACGTTCTCATGATCCGCTCCTTATCTCGTTGAGGTTCCGTTGACCCACACTGCGCTTCCGACGGTCGGAAGCCGGCGGCGACCGGGCCTGCCGCGAAGTCGCGCTTCGTCCCCGACCCGATCTCCGCAATCCGCCCGGTTCGTGCAGGAATTCCCGGCGCTGTTTACCACAGCCCATGGTGGTTGGCTATTGGAGAAAGCGCCGCCGGGCGCGATTTCCAGGTACAGCGGGCCGCTCCCAACGCAGAGGGAGACCTTTCGCGCCGCGTCTCCCACACAAGTGCCGTCCAGCGTGCCCTCGGCGCAGGCCATCCCCGTGCATGCCAGCGGGCCCCTTCCGCATGAGATTTCCGGAAGTCCTAACCTTCCAGCCTGAGCGCCGCGTGTCGCGCGGCGCCCAGAAGGGCGGTCTTCGGGTTCGTGATCACCCGGATCGGGATGGCGTGAAGCAGCGGGCTCAGGCGCCCCTTGGCCGTGAACGCGTTCAGGAAATCGGGCTCCCTGAGCTTCGAGACGATCTTCGGGGCGATCCCCCCTCCGAGGTAGACGCCGCCGGTTGCCATGAACTTGAGGGCCAGGTTCCCCGCCTCGGCGCCGTACACGGAAACGAACAACTCCAGGGCCTGGCGACAGAGCGGGCTCTTCCCGTCCAGCGCGTTTCGCGAGATCACGGCGGCCGGGTCATCGTTGACGAACTGTTCGGCGAGCCAGGCCGGCTCTTCACCCCTCCCCGATTCCTTCAGAAAACCGTACACGTTCACCAGCCCCGGCCCGGAGAGCAGTCTCTCGTAGCTCACCCGACCGTGACGGCTCATCAGATATTCGAGCAACTCCATTTCCAGGTGGTTGCGGGGGGCGAAATCCGCGTGTCCTCCCTCCGACGCGAACGGACGGTGCTTCTCTCCGTCCCAGAGCATGCCTGCCTCGCCGAGGCCGGTGCCGGCCGAAATGAGCGCCCGGTTTCCCCGGGCGTTGCGCGCTCCCCGGTTCAGCACCACGAAGTCCCTCCTGCCGAGGAGGGCGAGCCCGTGGGCGTTCGCCACCAGATCGTTGATGATCCCCACCCGCTCCAGGCCCAGCCGCCTCCCCACGGCCTTGGCGTCGACCACCCACGGGAGGTTCGTGGCCACGCAGCGTCCGTCCCGCACCGGACCGGCGACGCCGAAGGAGGCCCCTGTGACCCGAGCGGGGTGGAGGGAGAGGAACTCGGCCAACACGGCCTCGAGGCTCGGCCACTCGCGGCTCGGGAAGGCCCGCTCGAAGAGGATCCGCATCCCCTCCTCGCCATCCCCGATGAGCGCCAGCCTCGTGTGGGTGCCGCCGACGTCCCCCGCCAGTATCACTGCCATGCCTCCTCCAGGAGCGCGCCTCTGCGCCCCGAAACCGCGAAGGCCCCGCCGGCTATCCCCTCCAGGCCCGACAGGTAGAGGCTGTCCGCGGTGCCCTCGGGGCAGGTCGCGCGCGACGGCCCCAGGGCCTCGGTTGTGCGTTTTCCCGGTGAGATCGCGTGCGTCCCGCCGCCGTGGTTGGTGCCGAACCGGGCCGCCACCAATGTACCAAGAAGTGCAGAGAAGAAAAGGACGGCCGCACGCTTCCCGTGCCGGCCGCTCGGCCCATCAAGCCCATCTACATCCGCAAGTTCGTCGCGCTCGTGAAGGAGGATTGAGCCATGCGCGATCTAAGCCAATACTCCCTGGAAGTAAGACATTTGAGCGAAGAAGAAGGCGGAGGATACCTCGTGACCTTCCCCGACTTCTCGGAGTGCATCTCCGACGGGGAGACGATCGAGGAAGCGATCCGCAACGGTATGGACGCGCTTCACGAAACGGTCGCGGCGCTCGAAAGCATGGGGTTTCCGGTTCCGGAACCTGGCAGCGGCGGCGCATCCGGCCGGTTCGTT
>DKBC01000137.1 GCA_002451065.1 Betaproteobacteria bacterium UBA6910 | reverse complement strand
GGCAGCGGCAAGACCACGACCCTCTACGCGACCCTCTCCGAAATGAACACCGAAGAGCGGAAGATCATCACGGTAGAGGACCCGGTGGAGTACCGCCTGGCGGGCATCAACCAGGTCCAGGTCAACGAAAGAATCGATCTCACCTTCGCCCGCGTCCTGCGCTCGGCCCTGCGCCAGGATCCGGACGTCATACTGGTGGGCGAGATGCGGGACCAGGAAACCGCGCAGATCGGGCTGCGGGCGGCGCTCACCGGTCACATGGTGTTCTCGACCCTGCATACCCGGGACGCTGCCACGACCCCGGTTCGCCTAGTGGACATGGGCGTGCCACGTTACATGGTCGCCAGTTCCCTGCATGCGGTTCTCGCGCAAAGGCTGGTGCGCCTGGTGTGCGAGGGATGCGCCGAGCCCCATGACCCGGAGCCCCGGGAGCTGGAATGGGTACGGCACCAGTTCCCGGGAACGGTCCCGGGCGCGGGCAAATTCCGCAAGGGCCGCGGCTGCCAGCATTGCAGCGGCAGCGGATACTCGGGCCGCAGCGGGGTCTACGAGATGATGGAGATGACACCGGGCCTGGTCACCGCGGCTACCCAGGACGATCCGGCGGTGTTCGCCGAGGCGGCCCGGGCCCAGATCCGCGGCAGGACGCTGGCCCATCGCGGTCTCGCGCTTGCCACCCAGGGCAGGACCACGCTGGCCGAAGTCATGCGCATCACATCGGAGTTGGAGGAGTAGTAACGGGTGCCGCATTTCGCCTACCGAGGCCGGAACCCCCGCGGCGAGCTGGTGCAGGGCACGATGGAGGCCGGCGATGCCCCGGCCGTCGCCGACCACCTTCTGAATGTCGGCGTTTTCCCGGTGGACATCGCCGAAGCGCGGGAACCGCAAGGCACGTCGGTGGCGCGCTGGTGGGACCGCTGGTTCCCGGCGCGGGTGGAAACGGTGGATGTCATGCTGTTTAGCCGCCAGATGTACACGCTGCTCAAAGCGGGGGTGCCGATCCTGCGGGCGCTGGCGGGACTGCGGGAATCCGCCCGCAACCGGTCCTTCGCGGGGGTGGTGGGCGAGCTGGGGCAGAGCCTGGACAGCGGGCGGGAACTCTCAGTGGCCATGCGACGGCACCCGGGCGTGTTCTCCCTTTTTTATGTCAGTATGATCCGGGTCGGCGAAATGACCGGCCGCCTGGACGAGATCTTCCTGCGGCTGTTTCAGCACCTGGATTTCGACCGGGACATGAGGGAGCGCATCCGGTCCGCTTTCCGTTATCCACTGTTCGTGCTGGCGGCCATGGCGGCTGCGCTGATCATCGTGAACCTGTTCGTCATCCCCGCCTTTTCCCGCGTTTACCAGAGCTTCAAGGCCGATCTTCCGATCTTCACCCGCGTGCTCATTGGCTTCTCCGAGTTCATGGTCCATTATTGGCCGGTGATGGGAGCGGGCCTGGTGGTTGGCGCCGTGGCCTGGTACTTCTACGTGCGCACGGAGGCGGGCCGTTATCAGTGGGACCGATTGAAGCTCGGCATTCCGGTGATCGGCGGGATCGTGCGCAAGGCCAGCCTTGCCCGCTTTGCCCGCAGCTTCGCCATCGCCTACCGCAGCGGCGTGCCGGTGGTGAACGGGCTGACGGTGCTGGCGGAGGTGGTGGACAACGCCTTCATCGCCGAGCGCATTCACCAGGTGCGCAACGGCGTCGAGCGGGGCGAGAGCGTGATGCGGGCGGCGGCGGCGGCCGGAGTGTTCACCCCGACGGTGCTGCAGATAATCGCAGTGGGCGAGGAGACCGGGGAACTGGACGATCTCATGGACGAGGTGGCCCAGATGTACGAGCGCGAGGTGGACTACGAAGTGAAGACCCTCACCGCCCGGATCGAGCCGGTGCTGATCATTCTGCTGGGACTGTTGGTACTGGCCCTCGCCCTCGGCGTGTTTTTGCCGCTGTGGGATCTCGCCAAGGTCATGGTCCGGTGAGCGGGGCGCTGTGCGAATCCACTGTTCCCAGCGCGACCCCTGCCCGAGTTTACGGACCGCGTGGATTTTCGCTCCTGGAACTCACGGTGGTGGTCGCCGTGGTCGCGGTGCTAGCCTACTTTCTCCTGGACCGCCTGTTGGTCTATCGAGAGCTGGCAGAGAAGACCGCCATGGAGCTAACCGCCGGATCGCTGCAGAGCGCCCTCAACATCCAGTTTGCCCATGCTCTAGTCAGGGGCGACACCGTGGCGGTGGAGGCCCTGGGACGGGAGAACCCCGTGCGCTGGCTGGTGCGGCCGCCCGAAAATTATGCCGGAGAGCATGCTGCCACCGCGGAGGGCGCCATCGCACCGGGTAACTGGTACTTTGATTCCCAGTCCCGGGAGCTCGTCTACCTGGTGAAGGTGGCGGATCACTTCCGCGCGGAGAGCGGCAAGAACCAGGTGCGCTACCGCGTGAAGCTGGTCACGGAAGAGATTGATGGCAAGCGCCAGGTGTCGGCGGTGCTGCTGGAGCGCCTGGGCGAGTACAGCTGGACCCTGAGCCAACCCGGGAATCAGGTTCGCGTAGGGGCCGAGATTTTTGCGTGGTGTGAATTGCGCCTTGGGCGCGGGTATATTGACGAAAGGAGCGGAGTATATGCGTAGGCTGGGACAAGGCTTTACCCTGATCGAACTGGTGATCGTCATCGTGATTCTCGGCATTCTGGCGGCAGTGGTTTTGCCCAAGTTCGTGGACCTGGGCAGCGACGCGCGCAAGGCGGTGATGCAGGGAGTCGAAGGCAGCATGCGGTCGGCGAACGCCATCATCTATGCCAAGGCCGCCACCTCGGGTCAGCTCGGCGCCACCGGCTCGGTGACCATCAATGGACAGAGCGTCAGCACGGCTTACGGCTTCGCCGCGAACTTGAGCCCGGCGCTCACGCTCGCCATGGACATCACACCCCTTTCTGATTTCACCATCGCGGCGGGATCGGTTCAGCACGCCAAGGCGCCGACCCCGGCGAGCTGCCAGATCACCTACGCTGCGCCGGCTGCCGTGGATACGACACCCACGTACACGACGACCATGACGGGCTGCTGAGGGAGCATGGGGGTACCGGGGGTGAGCCGGCCGCCCCTGGCGGAAGTGCCGCGGGTTGCCGCTCCCCCAGCGGCGCGTATTGCCGCGGTGGGAAATACGCTGTCCGCCGGGCGCGCCCTCACCGCGGGGAGTTTTCTCGCGGCACTGACCGCCGCGCTATTCTTCAACGGCGTCTGGGGCGAATGGTTCGGGCTCGCCCTGCTGCTGCTGATGCTGGCGCTGGTGGTGACCCTCTGGCGCTGCCATGGCCGGACCCTAAACCGGCGCGTCGCACCATTGGCTGCGGCGTTGGGACTGTATGCCCTGTGGTTCGCCGTCACCCTGTCCTGGCACCCGGTTCCCCAGATGGGGATCGCGTATTGCTGGATCCTGGGTGCGATGCCCCTTGCGTTCCTGCTGGGCTGGATGGAACCGGAACCGGAGGCGATGATGCGCAGCCTCGGTCCCGGCCTCCTGGCCGCGGCGCTGGTTGTCGCGCTGCTGGGCCTCGCCCAGTTCATCCTGCTGCGGCAGCCGCCGCGCTCCCTGTTTCTCGACATCAACTCCCACGCCGCGTTTCTGAACCTGGTTGCCCTTCCCCTCGCCGGCCGGTGGCTGGGGCGGGGCGGGGAACCGGCCGGGGCGCGCCCGGGATTGCACCGGCTCCTGTTGCCGGCGCTGGCGCTGCTCCTGTTCTCCGTGTTCCTCACCCGGAGCCGCGGGGCGAGCCTCGCCCTGGTGACGGGCATCGGATTTCTGCTGTGGGTATCCGCGGGCCGCGTGCCTCGGGGACGCCTGCTGGCGCTGCCCGCTCTCGCGCTGTGTGCATTCCTCGGGGCGGACGCGCTGTGGAGCGGAGGCGTGGCGGACCGTATCGAGACTCTGTTCACGCCGGCGAGCGCCGGCGCCGACCGTTTCATCATCTGGCGTCAGGCCTGGGCCATGCTGCTCGCGGATCCATGGACCGGTGCCGGCATCGGGACCTTCTGGCTCCACTGGCCGCGTTGGCGCAGTCCCCTGGACGCCAGCGGCGGCTTCTTCGCGCACAATGACTACCTGCAATTGTGGATCGAGGCCGGACTTCCCGGCCTCCTGCTCCTGCTTGCCGTCATGGGCGCGACACTTCATGCCGCGGCGACGGTGATGAGCCGGGGAACCGGCGCGGCGCGGGCGGAAGCCGCGGCGCTGGCTGCAGGCCTCGGTGCCACCGCACTCCACGGATTCTTCAACTTCAACCTCTATCAGCTTCCCATCCTGATGGTGGCGGGGTTGTTTCTCGCCCGGCTGGACCTGTTGGCGCTGGAGGCGGGTGGCGGACAGGGGGCGAACTTCCGGATCGGCAGCGGCCGCTCCGCCGCTGGATTCCGGGGCGCGGTGGCGGCGTTGGCGCTGCTGCCGATCGCGTATTTCGCGAGCCAGGCGGCCTACGCCTATTGCTATCGCCAGGCGCTCTCCGAAATCGCGGATCGCCGTTACGCCGAAGCGGACCAGTCCCTGCTGCTGGCGGCGCGCCTGGCTCCCCTGGCGGACAACGTGCTGGTCACCCATGCCGATCTCCTGCGCCGGCTGCTGGACGCCATGCCGCTGAGCGAAACCGGGAAACGGGAGTTCCTGTTCGCGCAGGCAGCGGACATGCTGGCTCGTGCCCGGGCGCTGAACCCCCTGCGGGCGGAGCCGGAGCTGATTCTGGGGGTGCTGCTGGCCGATCATCCGGAGCTGGCCGGCGACGGCGCGGACCGGGAGGCGGTAAGCCACCTGCGGCAAGCCATCGAAAGGGACCCCCGCCTGTTCCCGGCGCGGATGGCCCTGGCGCGGCAACTACGCTCGCAGGATCGCCTGGCGGAGGCCCGGCAAGTCCTGGAGGAAGGCCTCCGGCACTGGTATCCGGAGACGCCGGACATCGTTCCCTATTACCGGCAGGTCGCGGCAGCGCGGCTGGAGGTGGGTGACGTCCGGGGAGCAGAGCACCTAGGGCGCCGCACCCGGGCGATTCTCGCATCCGGCGGCGAGCAGCCGCCGGATGGATTCGAGCCGACGGGGGCCATGGGCGACAGCGCCGGGGGAGAGCGGGCGCGGTGATGTGCGACCGGAAATTCGCGGCAGGGGTGACCCTGGTGGAATTGATCGTGGTGATGCTGGTGCTGGCGGTGCTGGGGGCGGTGGTGGTGCCACGCTTGCTGGGCGGTTCCGCGTTCCATGACCTTGGTTTCGCCGACGAGACGCGGTCGATCCTGCGCTACGCCCAGCGCTCGGCCCTGGCCATGCAGCGCACGGTGTGCGTGTCGTTTACCGGTCAGAGCGTGACCCTGACCTATGCCGCGGCCTATGGCGCGAGCGTGTGCGACACCGGACTGCCGGGACCCTCCGGTGAGGCGGGGCCCTACCAGATTGCCGGGCGCGGATCCGCGTCCTTCTCCCCGGTCCCGGCCGGCTTCAACTACGACCGCCAGGGGCGGCCCAGCGCCGGCCAGGCGATCGCCATCGCCGGGGGACCCACCATCCGCGTGGAACCGGACACCGGCTATGTGTACTGACCGGAAAAAGGGGCAGCGCGGGTTCTCCCTGGTGGAGCTCATCATGGCCATCGTGGTGGTGAGCGTCGGGGTCGTCGCTATCCTGGGAGCGATCAATCTCACGGCCGGGCGCAGTGCGGACCCGATGCTGGAGCGCCAGGCGCAATTCATCGCCGAGGCTTACCTCGAGGAGATCCTGCTCAAGAAATTCGTGGACCCGGAAGACGACCGCGTCTGCCCGTCGCCGGAGGCCGCTGGCCGCGCGAACTACGACAACGTCTGCGACTACCGGGGATTGAGCGAGAGCCCGCCCCGGGACCAGTTCGGCAACGCCATTGCCCCACTCGCGGGTTACACGGCGACGGTGACGGTGACTCCGGATCCGGCAAATCCCGCGGGGGCAGTGGCACTGGGCCCGCTCACCAATGATTACGGGGCGGGCTACATCCGCCTGCTGCGGGTGGAGATCGCCGTCACCGGCCCTGGCGGCACCACGGTGGTGCTCACCGGCTACCGTACCCATTACCGCTGCAACTCGACGCTGGCGCCGGGCCAATGCCGACCGCTCACCTGATGCCAGTGAGCTTTCGCGGGTTGTCCGCGCCGAAGTCGCTGGAGGGAGCGACGCTGATCGAGCTGGTGCTGGTGATCGTGGTGGCGGGAGCGATCGCCGCCATGTTCGCCCTGTTCCTGGTGAACCCCATGCGGGCCTATCAGGACCTGAGCCGGCGCGCCGGGCTGGTGGAGGCCGCGGAAAGCGCGTTGCGCCGCATGGCCCGGGACATCCGGCTGGCCCTGCCCAACAGCATCCGCGTCACCAGCAATCCGGGCGGCGTCCCCGGCTTCGCGCTGGAGTTGATCCCCGCGGTCGACGGCGGGCGCTACTGCGTGGCGGGGCTGGCCAATTGCTCCGGCGCGAACCAGGAGCTGGCGATACCCGGCCCCGACGCGGATTTCGACATCCTGGGCTGCTTTCGCGACAGCGCCTTCCTGACGGCAGCCCAGGGCGGATCCCAGGCCTACCGGCTGATCATCAACAACACCGGCAACGCGGTGTACGACGGCTCGGCCGCCGTGATCACGCCCCCGGGAACCACGGTGATCCTGAGCACCAATCCCGGCCCGGGTCCCTGCCCGGGAGGCGGCAACCATCACGTGAACCTAAGCCCCGCGGCAGGGTTCTCGGCGGGCTCCGCGCGCCAGCGGGTGTTCGTGGTGCCCGTGGCGCAGGCGGCCATCACCTATCTCTGTAACGCCGCGAATGGAACTCTCACGCGCTTCGAGGGCTACGGCATCACCGATCCGCAACCCGTCAATCCCGCCGCGGCGCCCCTCGCCGGGGTCCCCGGCAGGAGGGTTGCGGACAGCGTCTCCGCCTGCAGCGTCACCACCCTCACGAATCAGGTTATCGAGCGTGGATTGGTGACCCTGGACCTCAGCCTCTCCAGCGCCGGGGAAACGATACGCCTCCTGGCGCAAGTGCAACTGGACAACAGCCCATGAACCGCCGGTCTCTTGGCCGCCATCGGGGCATTGCCCTGGTGAACGCCCTGTTCCTGCTGGTGGTGCTGGGACTGCTGGCGGCGTTCATGGTGACCGTGACCCTGACCCAGCGCGCCACCTCCAGCAAGTCCGCCGCTTCCACCGGTGTGTATTACGGCGCCAAGGCAGGGCTGGAGTGGGGCATCCAGCAGGCGGTCGCGGCCGGCGCCTGCGCGCCGAGCACGGTGATCAACCTGGCGGGTCCCGGACTGGACGGCGTGCGCGCCACCGTGGGCTGCAGCGGCTCGGAACATGGAACGGGGAGCGGCAATTTCGTCTACCACATCACCAGCCGGGCCGAGGCGGGGACCCTGGGCGGTCCCGGGTACGCGGAGCGGCGCATGGAAGCGACGGTGAGCAATGTCCTTTGACACGGCGGGTAGCAGCTTGACGAGCTCAAGCGGCCGGCAATTCGGCAAGGTATGGACCTGGTCGGTCCTTGCCGCAATCGTGCTGGTCGGGTCATTCCCCGTGCGGGCCGACGATTGCGCGGTGCGCAGCGGCAACTGGACTGCGAACATTTGGAACGGTTCAGGCGGCTGCCGGAATCTTCCCGATTGCGGGGGACCTACCGCGAACCCGGCCTTGTTGCCGGCCACCAGGTCCGACCCCAACGGGGGCACCATCGCCATTTGCAAGGGCATCACGGTCGTCTTCGATCCGCCAGCGAACCGCACCGCAAACGATCTCTATATTCTCGCGGGCGCGACGTTACAGGGGAGCGCGGCGCGAAGCCTCAACCTCGGGAAGGGCGGCGGCGAGGACGTGGTGGTCTTCGGGCTACTGAATTTCGCTGGCACGCCGAGCCAGGTCATCCTTGGAAAAGACAGCACTTGGACCGGCACCGGCATTGTGAATGCGGATTACCTGAACATCAATAACAAGAAAATTCTCTTCTGCGCGCCGGGAGCATGTCCCAGCGGCCCGGCCTCCCTCACTTTCAACCTGTCCGGAGCCGGTGACCCTCTGGTGAATCCCAGCCGGATCGATTCCCTTGACACGGTGACCTGGAATTACAACGGCACGGCGCCGCAGCAGCTTTCGCCGAGACCCACCGTGTTGTACGGAAACCTCGTGATTAATAATTTGGCCGGGGTATCCATGGCAACCGGGTTGACCCCCGGCAGTGTCGTCGGCGATGTCACCATCGCGACGGGGGCTCTCATTGTTCCGGCTTCGCTATCCCCCTACCAGTTTTCGGGCAACGCTACGAAGACCTTCCGTATCCTGCCGGGCGCGCGTTTCGAAATCTACGGGAGCAGCAATCCCCTGAGCGGTTTCGGCACCGTCGACTACGGCACCACGGGTGCCTGCGGGACAGTGAGCTACGCCGGAACGGACCAGACCATTGCCGCGACGCCGCCCGCTTATGGCAACCTCACCCTGGGCGGGAGTGGGGTCAAGACGATGCCCGGCACGCCGCTCACGGTGGCCTGCGATTACACCATGTTCGGTACGGCCTCGGCGACGGCGGCCGGTTCCCTCACGGTGGGGCGAAACTTCAGGCTCAATCCGGGCACCACATTCGGCGCCGCGGCGTTTGTCCACACGGTGGGCGGCAACTTCACGAATTCGGGAAGCTTCGCCGCGGGCGCGAGCACCTTCGATTTCAATGGCGCGGCCGCTCAGAGCGTTTCCGCCGCCGCCACGATGTTCAACGATTTCAGGGTCACCAATTCCGCGGCGGCGGTCACGGCCGTCACGCCGTTCACGGTGGCGGGGACGCTGAACATCGCCGCGGCGGGCGCGAATTTCTCGGACGGCGGAAACATCATCACGGTTCAGGGCGGCGTGTCGGTCACCGGAGCCCATACCGGCGCGGGCCGGCTGCTGCTGCGCAACGGCCTGGTGGTCCATCCTCTCAGCGGGTCGGGCTCGGTGACCAATCTCGAACTAGACGACGGACTGGGGGCGACTCTTGGCTCTGATTTCACCGTCGCGGGGACGCTCACGCTGACCAATGGCCTCATAGCCACCGGGGCCCGCACGCTGGTAACCACCGCCAACTGCAACGCGCCCAGCGTGGTGCGGGCGGCCGGATACGTTGAGGGAAGGCTGCAGAAACGGATTCCGGCAGGCGCATCTTCCTGCTGGTTCGAGGTGGGCAGCAACGGCGATTACGCCCCGGTGCTGGTGGCCCACGGCGCGGGTACCACGGCCGGAAGCCTGTTGGGCTACACGACGATTCCCGACCATCCCAACATCGGCACCGCCGGGCTCGATCCGGCCAAGAGCGCGAACCGCTACTGGACCCTGACGGCTCCCCTGACCGGGTCAGCGCCTGCGGGATCCTATAGCGCCACATTCAATTTCCCGCTGACGAATCTCGATCCGGGAGCCAATACCGCCGTTTTCGAGGTAAGGCGTTACGCGCCGCCCTTTCCCGGGACCGGCATCTGGTCCAACGAGGCAGCGGGTACCCGAACCGGCACCAGCACCCAGGCTCTCGGCCTTTCTTCCCAGGGGGATTTCGCTGTCGGGGAGCCGGGAAGCACCGTGTTTTCCCGGGAAAAGGAGTTGATTTTCACCCGGGAGCGCTATTGATCGGGGGCGAAGTTGGCGCGGGCGGAAAGGGGGCCGGACCGACGGGGTTTTGGTCAATGAAAATCATTTGACAACAATATGTTATTGATATAACTTCAAGTCATATATCCACAATCGCTCAGAGGATGGGATTTTTCGGCGCATCGAGGATCGAACCTGGCTGGTTGGCGGTACGCTTCAGAGGCAATGGCCTCGACCTTGCGCACGTGAGGCGTGCCGGAACCGGAAGACCCATCGTCACGCGTTGCGAGTTCCACCCTGTGCAGTGGCAGGACTCGGAAGCATTCATCCGGCTGCGCAAGGAAGCGCGGCTTGACCGCTATGCCGTCACCACTCTCCTCGGGAGCCGGGAATACCAGTTGCTGCAGGTGGATGCTCCCAACGTGCCGCAAAACGAACTCAAGGGCGCGATCCGCTGGCGGGTGAAGGATCTCATCGATTTTCACGTCGACGACGCCATGATCGATGTCTTCGACGTTCCCTTCGAGCGCAGCGATGCCAGCCACGGACACCCCATGTACGTGGTGGCGGCGCGCAACGAAGCCATTGCGAGCCGTATCTCCCTGTTCGAGGCCGCGAAGGTGCCGGTGAGCGTCATCGACATTCCCGAGATGGCGGAGCGGAACATCGCGTCCTTGTTCGACCGCGGCGGCAAGGCGACCGCGCTTCTGGTCTTCGGCGAGGAGGGCGGATTGCTCACGTTTACCTACCACGGGGAACTCTGCCTCACCCGCCGCATCGACACGACGGCCGGAGACCTGCGGGACGCCGACGACGAACTGCGCGTGCGCGCCTTCGAGCGGGTGCGGCTGGAACTGCAGCGCTCCCTGGACTACTTCGACCGGCAGTTTCATTACCTCGCGATCGGCGCGCTGCTGCTCTCGCCGGTGGCGGCGGCGCGGGAACTGGCGGAGTACCTGGCGGGTCGCGCCGGACTGAACGTGGAAGTGCTGGACCTGTCCCGGGTGCTGGACCTTGGAAAGGTGCCCGAGCTCGCGGATCCCGAGCAGCAGGTGCAGTTCCTCGACGTTATTGGCGCCGCGCTGCGGCTGGAGGTGAAGGAACTGTGAGCCAGCAGATCAACCTTTTCAGCCCCATCTTCCTCAAGCGGCCCAAGGAGTTTTCCGCCCGCGCCATGGTGGAGGCGGTGGCGCTGATCCTTCTCGGGTCTATCGGGGTCTACGGCTACGCGTGGTTCCAGGTGGCGAAGCTCGAGCAGGATCTGGACGACGCCCACAACAGGGTCCAGTTCGAGGAAATGCGCATGTCACGCCTGAACCAGGAGCTGCCGACCCGGGAGCGCAGCAAGCAGCTCGCGGAAGAACTCCGGCAACTGGAGATCCAGGTGCAGCGGAGGCGGGAGGTGGCGGGGCTTCTTAACGCCGGCGCATTCGGGATTTCCCAGGGATTCTCCGAGTACATGCGCGCGTTCTCCCGCCAGGCCATGCACGGCGTGTGGCTCACCGGGTTCAGCATCTCGGGTTCAGACCACGAGATCGGTATCAAGGGCCGGGCGCTCAGCGCCGACCTGATCCCTGCCTATATCGGCCGCCTGACCCGGGAGCCGGTGCTGCAGGGTGGGCAGTTTTCGAGCCTGGAAATCAGTTCTGGTGCGACCGCCGCCCGCTATCCCTACCTGGAATTTCGCTTGCAGGCCCAGGGGCCGGGGGGAGCGAGATGATCGGCAATCGCTTGCGGCACTGGGCGGACCGCTTCAACGACCTCGCGCTCCGGGAGCGGGCGATGATTTTCGGTGCTACCTCCCTGGTTGTCGTCGCCCTGTTCACGACCTTCTTCCTCGATCCCCTCGCAGTGCGGCAGCAGATGTTGTCGCAGAAGCTGCTGGAGCAGGAGGGACGGATCCGTTCGGTTCAGGAAAGCCTGCAGACCGTGGCCGCGAGCCGGACGCGGGACCCCGACGTCGAGACTCGCCGGCGCCTGGATGAATTGCAACGGGAGCTCGCGGCACTGGAAAAGGATGTCGCCCGGGGCGAGGCGCGCCAGGTCGTGTCGCCGCGGCAGGTGCCCAAGCTTCTGGAGGATCTATTGGCGCGAAACGGCCGTTTGCAGCTTGTGTCGCTGCGCTCCCTGGCGCCGGTCGCGGCGGGGACGCCCTCCGGCTCCGGTGCCCGAGAGCAGCTCATCTACAAGCATGGAGTGGAACTGGTGGTGCGCGGAAGCTACCTGGACCTGCTGGGATATGTCAGCGAACTGGAGCGACTTCCGTGGCGCCTTTACTGGGGCAACGCGGTTCTGAATGCCGAGGGTTACCCGGTGCTGCAACTCACGCTGACCGTTTACACCCTGGGCAGCGATCGGGTCTGGTTGAGGATCTAGGCGCATGCTCTGCCATCGGCGACAAATTCGGCTGGGATTGCGGCACGCCTTGGCGGCGCTGGCGGTCGTCTTGGCCCTGGGGACCGCTCCCGGGTACGGGGAATCCCTGGCGGACCCCACCCGGCCCCCCGATTTCGCCGCCGTGGGCGGCTCTGCGGCCCCTTCGGGCCCGTTGCTGCAATCGGTGCTGATTTCGCCGGAGCGCAGCGTGGCGGTGATCGACGGCGAGACCGTTCCCCTGGGGGGCAAGTATGGAAGCGCGACCCTGGTGAGGATCGGCGAAACCGAAGTCGAGTTGCAGGAAGGGCGGGATATTCGCCGGCTACGGCTGTTCCCGGGAGTGGAACGGCGCGCGGCGAGGGAGCACCCCGCACGGAGTGGCGCGGCCGGAAATCACGGACCCGAGACCAAGGATAGACCATGAGAAAAATTTTGGCCGCGGTGGCGTTTCTGGCACTGGCCGGTTGCCAGGGAATGCAGCCCATGAGCCGCGAGACCCTGGACCGCATCGATGGCGAGCTTGCCGCCGCGGCAGAGCGGGACGCCAAGGCGGAACAGCCGGAGGCGGTGAGCAGCGCCCTGTTGCCGCCGCTCAGGATCGATCTGCCCAAGGATTCCGGAAGGCCTCTGGAGCCGCGCTTCGACCTGGTGGTGAACAACGCGCCGGCCGCCGAGGTATTCATGAGCATTGTGTCGGGCACACGCTATAGCATGCTGGTGCACCCCGAGGTCGCGGGAGCCATTTCGGTGAACCTCAAGGACGTGACGGTGCAGGAAGCCCTGGATGCCATCCGCGAGATGTACGGCTACGAATACCGGGCGGAGGGGACGCGCATATTCATCCAGCCGGTTGCCCTGCAGACGCGGGTGTTCCAGGTGAACTACCTGTCCGGTCAGCGCCGGGGGCGCTCCGAATTGCGGGTCACCGCCAACACCGCCATCGGCGGGACCGCGTCCAGCACTGGCGGCGCCGTCGATCCCAGCGCGCCCCTCGGCGGCCAGTCGCTGGTGGAGAGCGCCGATGTCAAAACCACCCACACCACCGATTTCTGGGACGAGATCGCGAAATCCCTGGCCGCCATCATCGGGACCGGCGAGGGGCGCAACGTGGTGGTGAGCCCCCATTCGGGGATCGTGGTGGTGCGCGCCATGCCGGCGGACATGCGTAACGTGGCCAAGTTCCTGCGCGCGTCCCAGCTGTCGGTGGAGCGCCAGGTAATCCTGGAAGCGAAAATCCTCGAGGTCCAGCTGAAGGACGGCTACGAGCAGGGCGTTAATTGGGCAATCTTCAGCCGCACGCCCAACAGCGGGCTCTCCACCGGAACCATCACTTCCGGCACCAGGCTCTCGACCAACGCGGAGCAGCCCATCTTCACCGGCGGTACCGTCAGCGGAGACACCGCCACCGGCTTCAACGCCACCTTGCCCTCGATCGTTTCCAATCCCGGCACCAATCTCCTCGCCACCGCCGTCGGCGGCGGCCTGTTCGGGCTTGCTTTCCAGAACGCGAGCTTCGCCTCGCTGCTCACGTTCCTGGAAACCCAGGGAACGGTGCACGTGCTCTCCAGCCCGCGAGTCGCCACCTTGAACAACCAGAAAGCCGTGCTCAAGGTGGGGCAGGATGAGCTGTTTGTCACCAACGTGACCGGGGGCAGCACCAACGTGGGGACCCTTACGCCGGGTACTAGCCAGGTGATCACCAGCCCGACCGTGACATTCCAGTCCTTCTTCTCCGGCGTCGCTCTGGACGTGACCCCGCGCATCGACGAGGGAAGCAACATCATCCTCCACATCCATCCCAGCGTGAGCGACGTGCAGCAGGTGAACAAGGTGGTGGATACGGGGGCGGGCGGCAAATTCCAGATCCCGGTGCCTCGCAGCTCGGTGCAGGAGACCGACACCATAGTGCGGGCCCTGGACGGGCAGGTGGTGGTGCTCGGGGGACTGATGCGCCAGTCCCAGAGCGGTGACAATTCCCAGGTGCCTGTCGCGGGCGACGTGCCCGTGGTCGGGACCCTGTTCAAGCAGATCAAGCGCAACTCCGAGAAGCGGGAGCTGGTGATCCTGCTCAAGCCGACCGTGGTGCACAGCGACGCGGCCTGGGAGCGGGACATTATCGAGTCCAGGGACCGCATCACCGGATTTGGACAGCAGGGAGGCACGGTCGGGAAATGAGCCAGCGCAACGACGATCCAATCGCCCAACCCGATGGGAGGGGCGACCACAAGGCCGGGAGCTAACCATGTACCACGCCCACTTCGGACTTCGCGAGTTCCCTTTCAATCTGACGCCCGACACCAGTTTTTTCCTCGCGTGCTCTACCTACCAGGAAGCGCTCAACACCCTGCTGGTTGCCGCACGGACCGGGGAGGGATTCATGAAGATCACCGGCGAAGTGGGGAGCGGCAAGACGCTGCTGTGCCGGAAATTCATCGGGAGTCTTGGAGAATCCTACGCCACCGCATACATCCCCAATCCCTACCTGGACCCGAGAGGGCTGCTGGCGGCGCTGGCCGACGAGCTGCAGGTGCCGGTGGCCCGGGACCTGGATTCCCACGGTCTGCTCAAGTGCCTCACCCGCGCGCTGCTGGACTACGCGCGGCGCGGAAAGCGGGTAGTAGTCTGCCTGGATGAAGCCCAGGCCATGCCCCTGGAGACGCTGGAAGCCCTAAGGCTGCTCACCAATCTGGAGACCCAGAAACGCAAACTGATCCAGGTGGTGCTGTTCGGCCAACCGGAACTCGATGCCAGGCTCCGCCAGCAGTCGGTGCGCCAGCTGCGCCAGCGCATCACCTTCGAGTTCCGGCTGGGAAATCTCAAGGGCGCGGAGGTGGAGCTTTACCTGAATCACCGGCTGCGCGTCGCGGGGTATTCCGGAGACCGGCTGTTCAGCCGCGAAGCAGTGTCCCTGATCCGCGGCTACAGCGGGGGCGTCCCGCGCCTGGTCAATATCCTGGCTCACAAGTCGCTGCTGCTGGCCTTCGGCGAGGGCGCGCAGGAGGTCAAGCGAAACCACGTCCGCGCTTCGGCCGTGGACACGCCCGCGGTGCGGCGCTGGACGCCGCCCTGGGCCTGGCTCAGCATGACCACGGCCCTCGCCGTGGTGACGCTCACCACCTGGACTCTGCTGCCATGAGCGTGATCAACCAGATGCTGCTGGACCTGGAGCGGCGGGGCGCCAGCCTGGAAGCCGAAGACAGCGGCACCGGCGTGCTGGCGGTGCCCGCGCCCCGGCGTCGCGGGTGGGGCATCGCCGGCGCCGTGGCGCTGCTGGTGGTGGCAGCCGCTGCCCTGGCCGCGACGCTCCCGTCGGCGAGGGTGGAGCAATCGGCACGGGACGCTCCGACGCCGCAGGACAGGTTGGCGCCAAGGCAGGTTGCCGCGCCCATCAGCGGCGCGGCTCGCCCGGAGCCGTCCGCCTCCCCGGCAACTCGGGAAGCGGTCGAGGACCCCAGCCCGACGCTTTCCGAACTGCCGTCCGTTCCGCACCCGTCTCCCGCGGAATCCACCGCGGTCAAACCTGCGGCCGTCAAGGTGGCCAAGGCGAAACCCGGCCTCGCGCCCGGCACCCATCCCGACACCGCGGCATCGCAGAACGCGCCCGCACCGGCCGTTTCCGGTCCGGCGCCGTCCCCCCCGGAGGAGAGCGCCCAGCGACCTGCCCAGGACTCCATGGGCGAGACCCGCATCGACAAGCGCATGAAGGAACCGACCGCCCGGCAGCAATCGGATGCGGAATTCCGCCGCGCGGTGGGGCTGATGAAGCAGGGGCGTATCGAAGAAGCAAAGGAGGGGTTGCGCTCCGCCCTGCGCCTCGATCCCACCCACACGACCGTGCGGCAAACGCTTGCGGCGCTGCTGGTGGAGGCCGGCCAGATCAACGAGGCTGAATCCGTTTTGCGGGAAGGCATGCAACTGAACCCAGTGGATCCACGCCTCGCCATGACACTCGCCCGAGTTCAGGTGAGCCAAGGCTCCTTGGAGGAGGCCTTGGCGACGCTGGGCCAAGCCGAGGCCCAGGGTGCCGGGAGCGCCGATTACCAGGCCTTTCTTGGCACAGTTCTGCAGCGGCTCTCCCGCCATGAGGAGGCCATTTCCCGTTACCTGGCCGCATTGCGGTTGTCGCCCAGCTCGGGGGTCTGGCTCATGGGTCTCGGCATCTCGCTCCAGGCGGAGGGGCACCTCGCGGAAGCGCGGGAAGCGTTCCGCCGGGCCCGCGATGCCGAAGACCTGAGCCCCGAGCTGCTCGCGTTCGTGGACCAGCGGCTGCGGGGGCTGCCGCCGGCGGGCCGCTAACCCGCGCGTCAGTTCTCCCCGAGGGTGCGGGCCACGGCCCAGGCGTGGACCTGGGCAGCGCCCCCTTTTTTCAGCGCCTTAGCCGCCTCGTTCAGGGTGTGGCCGGTGGTCATGACATCGTCCACGAGGGCGATGCGCTTTCCGGACAGATCCTTCCTGCAGGCGAAGGCGCTCCGGATGTTCTTTTCGCGCTCTTTCCAGGGCAGAGAAGCCTGGGGCGGTGTGTCCTTTACCCTCGCGCACGCGTCCGTGACCAGCGATGCACCCGTTCGCCAGGCCAATGGCCGTGCGATTTCCAGCGCCTGATTGAACCCGCGTTGCTTGAGTCGGGCCGGGTGGAGCGGCATGGGAACGATGATGTCGGGCGCCGGATCGGCGGCAATCGCATCCGCCAACAGCTCGCCGAGGGCCCGCCCCGCTCCGAGATCGCCGGCGTACTTGGATGCCTGAATCAGGGCATCCACGGGAAAGCGGTATGCCACCGCCGCCAGGGTGCGCTGGAAAAAGGGTGGGTCGGCGAGACAGGCGCCGCAAATCGCGGACCCGGTGGTTGGAACGGCGCAGATCGGGCACCGGGCCGCGGGCAACCGGGGAAGCGCGTTCCGGCAAGCTCGGCACAGGGCGTTCCCGCCGCTGCCGGCGCCGCAGAGCAGGCAGTCCCGGGGAATCGCGGCCAGCCCAAACCGTAAGCGTCTGTTCAATGGCGCCCCGCTCAAAATTGACAAGGGGTGGAGAAAACCCGAAGATTCGCGTGTTTGTCCAATCTCTTCAATTATTAACGAGTGGAGCCCGGATTTGTGAACAAGATGGCTGCGTCCTTGGCGGAATCCCCGGCGGATCAGGGCCGAACCTCTCCCTGGTCGTTGGAACAGGTGGAAGCCCTGTTCGCGCTGCCTTTCAACGACCTGCTCTATCGTGCTCAGCAGGTGCACCGGACCCACCACGATCCCAACGCCGTGCAACTCTCGACCCTGCTTTCCATCAAGACCGGGGGCTGTCCCGAGGACTGCGGTTATTGCCCCCAATCCAAGCGCCACGGGACAGGGATCTCCGACGAGGAAACCCTGCCGCTGGAGACGGTGGTGGAAGCCGCGGCCAAGGCCAAGGCCAGCGGCGCCACCCGCTTCTGCATGGGGGCGGCCTGGCGCGGCCCCAAGCAGCGCGATATCGACCAGGTTTCGGCCATGGTCAGGGCAGTAAGCGCGCTCGGGCTCGAAACCTGCGTCACCCTCGGCATGCTCAAGGAGGGCCAGGCCGAGCAGCTGAAGGCGGCGGGGCTGGATTACTACAACCACAACCTCGACACCTCTCCGGAGTTTTACGGGAATATCATCTCCACCCGGGACTACCAGGACCGGCTGGACACCCTGGATCGGGTGCGCGACGCGGGCATTCATGTCTGCAGCGGCGGTATCGTCGGCATGGGGGAGTCGCGCCGGGACCGGGCGGCGCTGATCGCGCAACTGGCGAACCTGGATCCCTATCCCGAGTCGGTGCCCGTCAACAGCCTGGTACAGGTGGAGGGCACGCCGTTGCATGGTGCCGCGGTCCTGGATCCCCTGGAGTTCGTGCGCACCATCGCCGTGGCCCGCATCACCATGCCCGAGGCCATGGTGCGGCTGTCGGCCGGCCGGCAGGAGTTGGGGGACGCGGTGCAGGCGCTGTGCTTCCTGGCCGGCGCCAATTCCATCTTTTACGGCGAAAAGCTGCTTACCACGGGCAATCCGGAGGTGGAACGGGATCAGGCCCTGTTCGAGCGGCTGGGGCTCAAGCCCATGGACGGCGGCCACGCCTGACCCGCCCGGCGCAACGGCTCCCGCTTCGCGCCATCGCATCATGCCTTTCTCGCCCCTGCGCGCGGAGCTCGAGGAACTCGAGGCCGCGGGCCTGGCGCGTCGGCGCCGGGTTCTCGAAAGCCCCCAGGGCGCCCGCGTCGTCGTCGAAGGTCGGCAATGCCTGGCCTTCTGCAGCAACGACTACCTGGGACTCGCCAACCACCCGGAACTGATTGCGGCGGTTCAGGCCGGCGTGGCGCGCTTCGGCGTGGGAGCCGGCGCCTCCCACCTCATCACCGGGCACCATGCCGAGCACCACGGGCTGGAACAGGCGCTGGCGGAATTCGTGGGCATGCCCCGGGCCCTGCTGTTTTCCACCGGGTACATGGCCAACCTCGGCGTGGTGAGCGCCCTGACCGGCCGCGGCGCCGAGGTCTTCGGCGATCGGCTGAACCACGCGTCGCTCAATGATGCCGCAATCATGTCCCGGGCCAGCCTGGTGCGTTACCCCCACCTCGATCTCGAGGCCCTGGAGAACCGGCTCGCCAAGTCCCGGGCGAAACGCCGGCTGGTAATCACCGACGCGGTATTCAGCATGGACGGAGACATGGCCCCGCTGCCGGAACTGGCGGCGCTCTGCGAGCGTCACGGCGCCTGGCTGCTGGTGGACGATGCCCACGGCTTCGGCGTGCTGGGAGAGGACGGGCGCGGCTCCCTGTCTCATTTCCGGTTGCGCTCCCCAAGGATCATTTATATGGGCACCCTGGGCAAGGCGGCCGGAGTGTTTGGCGCGTTTGTCGCCGGCGCGGGCGACCTGGTGGAATACCTCTGCCAGCGGGCCCGCACCTATGTCTACACCACCGCGACGCCGCCCTTCCTGGCCCATGCCCTTCGGCGCAGCCTGGATCTCGTGCGAAGCGAAGCGTGGCGCCGGGCGCGGCTGCGGGAGTTGATCGCGCGGCTCAAGAGCGACCTGGAGGTGCTGCCCTGGAAGCTGCTGCCTTCGGAAACCCCGATCCAGCCCTTGCTGATCGGCGAAAGCCGGGAAGCGGTGAGAGCGAGCGACGCGCTGCGAGGGCGGGGGATTCTGGTGCCGGCGATCCGGCCGCCCACCGTGCCGCGGGGCGCCGCGCGGCTGCGCATCTCGCTCTCCGCCGACCATACGAGGGAGGACGTGGAGGCGCTGGTAAGCGCATTGCGGGCGATCGCATGAACCCTGGCGCCGGCGATCCATGACCATGCTTCACGTCGAACGCATCGGCACAGGCCCGGACCTGGCGCTGGTCCACGGCTGGGCCATGCATGGCGGCGTCTGGGGAGGCGTGGTGCAGGAACTGGCGCGCCGTTTCCGCCTGCACATCGTGGACCTCCCCGGACACGGGCGCAGCCCGCCGCTGACCGGCGCCTCGCTGGAATCCCTGGCCACAGCGGTTGCCGAGGTCATCCCGGCGCGGGCTGCGGTGTGCGGCTGGTCCCTGGGAGCGCACGGCGCCATGCGCATGGCCCTCGACCATCCCGGCAGAGTTTCGCGCCTGGTTCTGGTTTCCGCGACGCCGCGCTTCTTGCGCGAGGGGGACTGGCCGTTTGGAGTGGAGCGAGAGGTGCTGGAGGCGTTCAGCGGGGACCTGGAGCGGGATTACGAAGGCACGCTCAATCGCTTCCTCGCGCTTCAGGCTCGGGGAAACGACCAGGCGCGGGTCCTGATCCAGACGCTGCGGGCCCGACTGTTCGAGCGGGGACGCCCCGTATTGGAGACGCTCAAGGCGGGCCTCGGCATCCTCCTGGCCACCGACCTGCGCCGCGAAGTGGAGGGCATTGCGCAGCCCACGCTGCTGATTCACGGGGAGCGGGACCTGGTAACGCCGCCTGCCGCCGGCCGCTGGCTCAGCAAGAATCTGGGCAACGCGCGCATTGCCCTGCTCCCCGGCTGTGCTCATGCGCCATTCCTGTCGAACCCGGCGACGTTCGTATCCTCGATTTCGGAGTTCCTCTCCCATGGATGAGCGGAGCATGGCGGAAAAGTGCCAGGTGCGGAGAGCCTTCGAACGGGCGGCGGCCACCTACGACGACGCCGCGGTGCTGCAGCGGGAAATCTGCACGCGCATGCTCTCGCGGCTGGACTACATCCGCCACCAGCCCACGGCCATTCTCGATGCCGGCTCGGGCACCGGGTTCGGGACGCGGCGGCTCCGGCAGCGATACCCGAAAGCGACGGTCGTTGCCCTCGATATCGCCCACGCCATGCTGGTGCGCTCCCGGGAGGAAAGGGCCTGGTGGCAAGCGCTGCTTGGTAGGCCGGAACGGACAATCCGGGTGTGCGGCGACGTCGACACGCTTCCGGTCCGCAGCGCCTGGGCGGCAATGGTGTGGTCTAACCTGATGCTGCAGTGGTGCGGAGATCTCTCCCGCACCTTTGCCGAGGTGCAAAGGGTCCTGGCGCCGGGCGGCCTGTTCATGTTCAGCACCTTCGGCCCCGACACCCTCAAGGAGCTGCGGGCGGCGTTCGGCGGCGCCGACGCTTATACCCATGTCAACCGGTTCATCGACATGCATGACGTTGGCGACCTGCTGGTTCGCGCGGGCTTCGCCACGCCGGTGATGGACATGGAGGTCATCACCATGACTTACACCGAGCCGGTCGCCGTAATGCGCGACCTGAAGGCACTGGGCGCTCACAATGTCACCGCGGGCCGCCGCCGCGGGCTCATGGGAAAGGCCGGATGGGCACGGGCGTTGGCGCGCCTGGAGGCGATCAGGCGCGGGGGGCGTTTGCCGGTCACCTTCGAGGTGGTTTACGGCCACGCCTGGAAGCCCGAGCCCCGGCGCAGCCCCAAGGGCCGGCCCGTGATCGAGATCCGGCCGGGGGCGCGCACGTGATTCAGCGCTCGCAATCGCCCAGCGTCCGCGGCTTTTTCGTCACCGGCACCGACACCGGGGTAGGCAAGACGCTGGTGGCGTGCGCGCTGCTGCACGCGCTTGGCGCCCGGGGCGAGCGCGTGGTGGGAATGAAGCCGGTCGCCGCCGGGGCCGAGGGCGGAAGGTGGGAGGACGTGGAAGCGCTGCTGGCGGCGGGCAACGTCGCCGCACGGCGCGAGTGGGTGAACCCCTACCGCTTCGAGCCAGCCATTGCCCCGCATCTGGCCGCCCAGCGCGAGGGCGTACGCATCGAGATTCCCGTCATGGTCGCCGCCTTCGAGAAGTTGCGCGCCGGTGCCGACCGGGTCGTAGTGGAGGGGGCGGGCGGGATTCGGGTCCCGCTCAATGAGCGGGAGGACATGGGGGACCTGGCCCGTGATCTCGGGCTGCCGGTAATACTGGTGGTGGCTCTGCGCCTTGGCTGCCTGAACCACGCCATCCTCACTGCCGAGGCCGTGCGCGACCTGGGGCTGCGTCTCGGAGGATGGGTCGCCAACGAAATGGATACCGCCATGCTGGAGCGCGAAGCCAACGTGATAACCCTGGAAGCCCGTCTCGGGTGCCCGTTATTCGGCCGCCTGCCCTGGCTCGGATCACCGGACCCCGCAACAGCAGCCCATTTCCTTCGCCTCGATGCGCTACTTGAGGGGTGAGGAGTCTGGCGCCAACCGCAGGAGGCAAAAGGGTTTTGCTGATTCAAGTCAATGTCGCATCCCGGCCTTCTTTTCTTGCGCTGGCGGGGCCCCGTGTGCTAACTTTGCGCCTGCCGTTACACGACTAAATTACTCGGCAAAACAGGCAGGAACAGTCCAGTATGGCGTTGGCAGGACCGGCGGGCGCGGTGCAGTTTTCGTTTACCGCGAAACCGAATTGCTCCCTTACCCCCGGTGGCCGGCGGGTCGCGTTTGCGCTCATCTTTGCTGTTTCCCTGGGAATTGCGTCAGGATTCGCCCTGCTTGGGGCCTGGCCAATCTTGCCGTTCGCCGGGCTTGAGATGGCGGCCCTTTACTTGGCTTTCAACTGGGTGGAAAGGCACGCGGGGGATTTCGAGCAGCTCACCGTAGAAGGGGACTCGGTGACCGTGGAAGCCTTCGAGAGCATGCGCCTCGAGCGCTTCCGGCTTGACCGGCACTGGGCCCGGGTGGTCATGGCTGCCGATCCGGTGAGCGGGCACAGCCGGCTGGCGTTGCGCTCCCACGGCCGTGAGGTCCCTTTCGGGCGCCATCTCACCGATTTCGAGCGCGCACGGTTGGCGCGCGACTTGAGGCGCGCGCTGAGCGACGGTTGAACAGTTACGAATCGATTGGGGGAAGCATGACAGCACTCAGGAAGATTGCGGCGGCGGCCGCGCTGGCTCTGTATCCTGCGCTTGCCATGAGCGAATACAAGCTCAACCTTCAGGCGCCGCAGACGCCGATCGCGGAGCGCATCTTCGATCTGCACACGCTCATTCTCGTCATCTGTGTCGTCATCTTTGTCGGCGTGTTCGCGTTCATGTTCTACGCCGTGTTCCGGCACCGCAAGTCGGTGGGCCACAAGGCCGCTCATTTCCACGAGAACACCACGGTGGAGGTGCTGTGGACGGTGGTGCCGTTTTTCATCCTCATCGGCATGGCCTATCCCGCCACCAAGGTGGTGATCGACATGAAGGACACCTCGGCGGCGGACGTCACCATCAAGGCCACTGGCCTGCAGTGGGCCTGGAGCTATGACTACCTGAACGAGGGCATCGGCTTCACCAGCGCCCTCGCCACGCCCCGCGCCCAGATCATGGGCATCGAGCCCAAGGGCCCGAATTACCTGCTGGAGGTGGACAACCCGGTGGTGGTTCCCGCCGGCAAGAAGATCCGCATCCTTGTCACCGCCGCCGACGTGATTCATTCGTGGTGGGTCCCGGCCCTGGGGGCCAAGCAGGACGCGATTCCGGGCTTCATCCGGGACACCTGGTTCCGCGCAGAAAAGCCCGGCGTCTACCGCGGCCAGTGCGCAGAGTTGTGCGGCAAGGACCACGGCTTCATGCCCATCGTCGTCGAAGTCGTTTCGGCGGAAAAATACACCCAGTGGGTGGCCGAACAGAAAAAGAAGACGGCCGCGGCCGCCGAAGATCCGAACAAGCAGTGGACCACGGCGGAACTGCAAGCCCGCGGCGAGAAGGTGTACGCCGCCAACTGCGCCGCCTGCCATCAGGCGACCGGCAAGGGGCTGCCGCCGGCCTTCCCGGCCCTGGACGGCTCCAAGCTCGCGACCGGCGACAAGGGCGCGCATATCGCCATCGTGCTCGAGGGCAAGCCCGGCACCGCCATGGCGGCCTTTGGCAAACAGCTTTCGGACACCGACCTCGCCGCCGTGATTACCTACGAGCGCAACGCCTGGGGCAACAAGACGGGCGATGCGGTGCAGCCGGCAGAAGTCAAAGCGGCGCGCAAGTAAAGAACAGATCTCCAGGAGAAACGCATGAGCGCAGTCATCGATACCCACGGCCACGGTCACGACGAGCACGAGCATCACCCCGCCGGGCTGATGCGCTGGGTCACCACCACCAATCACAAGGACATCGGCACGATGTAC
>DKBC01000333.1 GCA_002451065.1 Betaproteobacteria bacterium UBA6910 | reverse complement strand
TCTGGCGGTCGCCGATGATCAGTTCCCGCTGGCCGCGGCCGATGGGCACCATGGAATCGATGGCCTTGAGCCCGGTCTGCACCGGCTGCGCGACAGACTTTCTCGAGATCACCCCCGGTGCGATCTTCTCGATGGGTTCGGAGAGCTTGGCAGTGATCGGGCCCTTGCCATCGATTGGCTGACCCAGGGCGTTCACCACCCGCCCGATGAGTTCCGGACCCACCGGCACCTCGAGGATGCGGCCCGTGGTCTTGACCGTATCGCCTTCGGTGAGGTGCTCATACTCCCCCAGCACCACGGCGCCCACGGAGTCCCGCTCCAAGTTGAGCGCCAGGCCGAAGGTGTTCCCGGGGAACTCCAGCATCTCGCCCTGCATGGCGTCGGCGAGGCCGTGGACGCGCACGATGCCGTCGGTGACCGAGACGATGGTGCCCTCGGTGCGGGCCTCGGCGGACACCGCAAGGTTCTGGATCTTGCTCTTTATGAGCTCGCTGATTTCGGATGGATTGAGCTGCATGGTCACTCCTGGGTTTTCCTCCCGCGTAGCGCGGAGGCCTGTTTCCGGTTAATCCCTATCTTTCTTCCCCGCCGCCGGTCACCGGACCAGCGTCTGGGCCATAGCGTCCAGACGGCCACGGATGGAGCCGTCGATGACCTCGTCTCCCACCTGAACCTTGACGCCGCCGATCAGGCTCCGATCCACGACGACCTTCGCCAGGACCTTTCGCCGGTACTTCACCTCCAGCTTGGCGCAAAGCTCCTTCACCTGTCCGTCGGACAGTGACATGGCGCTTGTGATGGTGGCTTCCACCTGGCCTTCGTCCTCCTCCTTGAGCCGCTCGAAAAGATCGCGGATTTCGGGAAGCACCGAGATGCGGCGGTTTTGCACCAGGACCTGGAGCAGGTTGCGGGCCTCGCCGGTAAGGCGCTCGCCGCATACCCCGATCAGCAGGTCGGCGAGCTGCCGCGGGGTGATGCGGGGATTCCCGTCCAGGTCCCTGATCTCCCGGGTGGAGGCCACGGCCGCCGCGTAGGCCAGCATTTCGGACCACTTGGGAAGCGCCTTCTGCTGCTTCGCCAGCTCGAACACGGCCTCCGCGTAGGGCCGGGCGATGGTGACGGTCTCGGCCATGGCCCGGTCAGAGCTGCTTTTCCAGGGTGACGAGGAGGTCGGCGTGGGCCTTGGCGTCCACCTCGCGCTCGAGAATCTTCTCGGCCCCGGCGACCACCAGCCCCGCCACCCGCTGGCGCAGGGACTCCCGGGCCTGAAAGGTCTCCTGCTCGATCTGGGCCTTGGCGCCGGCAATCAGGCGGTCACCCTCTTCCTTGGCTGCAGCCTTTGCCTCCTCGATGATCTGGGCGGCGCGCTTCTCGGCCTGGGCCACGATATCCGCGCCCTGGTGCTTGGCTTCGCGAAGCACCTCCGCCGATTTCTTGCCGGCCAGTTCGAGCTCATTCCGGCCGCGCTCACCGGCGGCCAGGCCCTCGGCGATGGTCTTCTGGCGGGTCTCCATGGCACGCAGCAGCGGCGGCCAGACGAACTTGACCGTGAACCAGATGAACAGCGCGAACGTGACCGCCTGAGCCAACAGGGTCAGATTGATGTTCATCGCTTCTCCTTAGCGGGAAGAAGCCAGGCGCGCCCGGCCGTTAATTGGGGATGACGGCAAGCAGCGGGTTGCCGAACGCGAACAGCATGGCGAGGCCGACGCCGATAATGAACGAGGCGTCGATCAGGCCCAGCAGCAGGAACACGCGGGCCTGCAGGGTCGGCATCAGCTCCGGCTGGCGACCAGCGGCCTCCAGGAACTTGCTCGACATGATGCCGATGCCGATACAGGCACCGGCGGCGCCGAGACCGATCATGAGGCCGATGCCAATGCTGGTGTAAGCCTGGATCATCGCCAGAAACTGGAGCTTTTCCATCTGTTTTCCTTTCTACGTCAGTGAAGTTTCGGAAACGGTTTACCGAATCAGTGGCTTTCGTGGGCCATGGAGATATAGACCACGGTGAGCACCATGAAGATGAACGCCTGCAGCACCACGATCAGGATGTGGAAGATGGCCCAGCCCAGGCCCAATATGGAGGCGAATATGGTGCCCGCCAGGCCGGTGGCCGCCCAGACCCACAGCAACAGGAATATAAGCTCCCCGGCGTACATGTTTCCGAACAAACGCAGGGAGTGGGAAAGGGGCTTGGAGATGTACTCGATCATGTTGAACAGGAAGTTCGCGGGCCACAGCAGCACGTTGCTTCCGAAAGGCGAGCAGAAAAGCTCGTGGACCCAGCCGCCCAGGCCCTTGACCTTGATGCTGAAGAAGATCATGAGCAGCCACACGGCGAGAGCCAGGGCGAAGGTGGTGTTGACGTCGGCGGTGGGTACCGGGCGCCAGGCGTGGACATGGAACACCTTTTCCAGACCGCCGACCAACCAGTCGATGGGCAGGAAATCCATGGCGTTCATCAGCAGAACCCACACGAAGACGGTGAGCGCAGCGGGGGCGACGAAGGCATGGCGGTTGCCGTGGAAAATGCCCTTCACCTGCCCGTCCACGAAGTCCACGAGGAGCTCGACGAACGCCTGCCGGCGGTTGGGCACCCCGGCGGTGGCGCCTCGCACCACCCACCACAGGAAACCGATTCCGATGAAGCCGAGAAACGCACCCGTGATCAGGGTGTCCACGTGCAGGTGCGAGAACGCGCCGTCTCCGACCGCCGCCGTGTTGAAGGTGAGATGGTGCCCAATGTAGGACGTCGGCGTGAGTTCCTGTCCAGTTGCCATGGTCTAATCCCAAGTCCCTATTCGTCGCGCACCAGCGCCGAAATTCCAAAGGCCAACACCGAGGCCGCGAACGTTCCGAAAAACGCGAGCAGAACCACTTCCTTGTAGGCGGCCAACACCGACCAGAGCAGGGCCACGATGATCAAGATCTTGACGGCCTCGGCGCGCAGCACGCCCAGCAGCGCCGTGCCCGGGGTCACCGGTTTGCCCAGCGAACCAACCACCGCAAACGCGATCCCGGCGAAAACTGTCACCGACCCTCCCGCGAGGGCGGACAGGGCGCCATGGGGACCTGCCAAGACACCTGCTAGGAGAGCTAGTGCCGACGTTACGGCAATCTGCCCGCGAAGCGCTGCGCGGATCGGCCTGCTCCGGAGCGAAATCACCCCTTAAACCCTCTCTTGCCGGAGCAAACCCGCGAAGTATGCCAAATTTCGCATCTATTGGTCAACTTTATGGTGCGCTGCACCATTTCTTCAGTGGCGCAATTTATTGAGAATGCCTTCCAGTTGGTCAAGGCTGGAGTACTGGATGGTGAGCTTGCCCCGGCCCTTGGCGCCAGGCGCGACCTTTACGACTGTCCCCAGCAGATCCGATAGTTCTTCCTGCAAGCGCTGCACGTCGCGCCCCACCCGGGGGTGGCGCTTCGGTGGGGGGTTCAGCAGCCGTTGCACCAACCGCTCGGTCTCGCGCACCGAGAGGCCCCGGTGCGCCACCGAATTGCCCACCTCGATCTGCTTCGCCGGGGGCAGCGCCAGCAGCGCCCGAGCGTGGCCCATGTCCAGCTTTTCCTCCATCAGCATGTGTTGCACCGCCTCGGCGAGATTGGTCAAGCGCAGCAGGTTGGTGACCGCGCTGCGGGAGTAGCCCACCGCGTGAGCGGCGTCCTGGTGGGTCATCTTGAATTCCTCGATCAGGCGCTGGATGCCGTGGGCCTGCTCCAGGGGATTCAGCTGTTCGCGCTGGATGTTCTCGATGAGCGCCATGGCCAAGGCGGCATTGTCCGGCACCTCCCGGACCAGGGCCGGCACCTCGGTGAGCCCGGCCATGCGCGCCGCACGCCAGCGCCGCTCGCCGGCAATGATCTCAAAGCGGCTCCCATCCACCGGCCGGGCCAGGATGGGCTGCATCACGCCCTNNCGTTCGCCGGCGATGATTTCGTAGCGACCCTTGCCCAGGCTGCGAACCAGGATGGGCTGCATCACGCCCTGGGCCTTGATGGACTCCGCCAGTTCGGCGAGGGAGGCCTGATCCATCCGGGTCCGAGGCTGGTACTTGCCCGCCTGCAGGGCGTCAATGGCCAGGTTCTGGAGAGTCTCGCCTTCGGTGCGCTCCTCCCCGGTTGCCAGCAATGCGTCCAAGCCACGGCCCAACCCCTTGAGTTTAACCATTTATCTCTCCCTTTCTAGGCGGCGGGGCCCGGGTAGCGATTGAGCATTTCCCCGGCCAGCGCCAAATAAGCCAAGTTGCCTTTCGAATTTCTGTCGTGGGCACGTATCGGCAGCCCATAACTGGGCGCCTCCGCCAAGCGCACGTTTCGCGGGATCACGGTGCGGAACACCTTGTCTCCAAAGTGCTGCTGGAGCTGCTCGGAGACCTCCAGGGCCAAAGTATTGCGCGGGTCATACATCGTGCGCAGCAAGCCTTCGATCTCGAGCAGGGGATTCAAGTGCTGGCGCACGCGCTTAATGGTCTGCACCAAGTCGGAAAGGCCCTCCAGGGCGTAGTACTCGCACTGCATCGG
>DKBC01000277.1 GCA_002451065.1 Betaproteobacteria bacterium UBA6910 | reverse complement strand
TTCTTTCATTAGCTAAACCGCAAGTGGCGATAAGAGATGCTTATTCCTGCCCAGCGTTTCGCATGTGGCGATGCACCAAGCAGAAAGGGTTCTTAGTTCTTTTGCTGCCGCTGCTTCCGATTCTCGGTGTCGATGGCGCGCAATTCCCGCAGCCGGGCCTCGGCTGCGGAAAGTTCGTAGAAATCGCCGTCCCCGCTCTTGACCGCCCGCTGCAGCTGGTCGATGGCTGCCACAAGATTGCCTCTCAGGACAAAGGCTTCCGCCTGGGCGCGATGCTGTGGCAGGCGCCGCCCGAGCCCGGCGTAGGCCCGGGCCTGGAGGTCGTAGAGCCGGGGATCAGCGCGCTGGGTCTGGAGATACGACGACAGGAACGCCAGGGCATCCTGGTCCTGTCCGGTGCTCATCAGTGCGTCGGCGTAGCCATAGACCAGGGCGCGATGCTGCGGAAAGCTGCGGATGGCCTGGCGGTAGAGCTCCAGCGCAGCCTTCTGCTGATCGTTTGCGAACAGGACCTGCCCACCCAGGGTTTCTATGATGGGATGGGGAGGGAACTGCTTTCTCAGCGGGGCGATCTGCTTGGCCGCTGCGGCCGCGTCCCCGGCCCGCAGCAGCGCCGCCGCCAGTCCATAACGTTGCGCCATTTCGCTGGCGTACTTGCGCTCACGCAGGTTGGTCTCCATGGACGCCACCGCGTCCCGAGGGGACCCGAGGTCGGCCTGGAGCTTGGCCCGCAGCAGCAGGAACTCGGGACTGTCCGTGACCTGTCGATAAGGCGTGGATTGGATCCGATTCTGAATGTCCGCAATCCGCTCGTAGGTCAGCGGGTGTGTGCGGAGGTAGGCCGGGGCTCCGGTCTCGTACAATCGCGTTCCCCGCTGCAAGCGCTCGAAGAAACTCGCCATCCCCCGGGTATCGAAACCAGAGCCCTCAAGGACTTGCAGGCCGACCCGGTCGGCTTCCCGTTCGTTTTCGCGGGTGAAATTGAGCTGGCTCTGGACATTCAGGGCTCCGGCCGTGGCCATGGCGGCATTGGAAATCTGGGAATTGGAGCGCGCCGCCAGGATGGCAATGGCGAGGGCCACCAGGGAGGTGATCTGGCTGGTTTTCTGGCCCTCGATCATGCGCGCCAGGTGCTTCTGGGTGACGTGGGCAATTTCGTGGGCGAGGACCGACGCCACCTCCGATTCGCTCTGGGCCGCAAGTATCAGGCCGGTGTGCACGCCGATGAACCCTCCGGGCAGCGCGAAGGCGTTGATGCTGGGGTCGCGAATCGCAAAGAACTCGAAATCCTGTCGCGAGCCGATGCCACCCACCAGGCGGTAGCCCAACTGGTTCAGATAATCCACCAGCTCCGGGTCGTCCAGGTAATCCTTGTCGGCCCGGATCTCGCGCATGATTTCCTCTCCGAGCTGCCGTTCCTGATTCGCGGAGATGGCGATCTGGGAAGGGTCGCCGAGATCGGGCAATCCCTGGGCGAGCGCCGGCGTCGCCGCCAAAAAAAACGCGACCCACAAGCGTCGCGCCGCCGCCAACATGGCTCGAAACATCATAATGCTATGATACGGCGAAAGCCCCGGAGTTCCGAGAGCACGAGGTACTTGCCCATGGCAGGCGAACTCACCCATTTCGACGCGCAGGGCCGGGCCCACATGGTGGACGTGGGAGAAAAAGCCGAAACCCGGCGGATAGCCCGGGCTGCCGGGCGCATCCGCATGCGACCGCAAACCCTGCGACTGATCGCCGAAGGAACGGCCCAAAAGGGCGATGTTATCGGCGTGGCGCGGATCGCCGCTATCCAGGCGGCGAAACGCACCTCTGAACTGATCCCGCTTTGCCATCCGCTTGCGCTCACCCGTGTCGGGGTCGAGTTTCGGCTCGATCATGGCGCAAGCGCCGTGGAGTGCGAGGCAACCGCGGAATCCTTCGGCCGGACCGGCGTCGAGATGGAGGCGCTAACGGCTGCGAGCGTCGCGCTTCTCACGATCTATGACATGTGCAAGGCGGTGGACCGGGGAATGGTCGTGGAGCAGATCCGTCTCCTGGAAAAGCTGGGCGGCAAGTCCGGGCACTGGCGCGCCGAAACCTGAGTGACGCAAGGGCTGCGGCTGCGGCCTGTTATTGACTCACTGTCGTGGCGGGCTCCGGGGCCCCGAAATCCAGGGAGATGGCGCCGCCCTGGCTGCCGGCCCGGTAGCGCCGGGTCACCCGCTCCCAATTGATGTTTTTCATGAACGCCTCGATGTAGCCAACCGCCTTCATTCCGTAGTCCATTTGGTACGCGTGCTCATGCATGTCAAGGGCGAGGATGGGATATCCCCCCGCCAGGTTCACGTCGAGGTCGGTGCCGGCCAGATTCACCAGCCGGCTGTCCCTTGGAAACCACGCGAGTGTCACCCATCCGGCCCGGCCGGCCTGGGCCCTAGCTAGGGAAGCGAATGCCGCGTGCCAAGGCTCGAAACCGCCGAAATCCCGCTGCATGGCCTCGATCAGCTCGCCGGATGGCATGGAGGAGCCCCCCAGGCTCTCGAAATAGATCTCGTGCAGAACCATGGAATTGAGGGCCGCCAGTTCTTCGCGCTTGAGGGCGTTGATAAGGAAAGACGGGGCCTTCGGAAGGTCCAGGCGCGAAAGCTGATCGGCGATGACGTTCAGCCGCTTGACCGTGTTGCAATACACGCTGACGTAGTGACCCACGATCAGCTTCTCCGAGAGCCCCTCCAGCTTGGAGGGATCGCACGCAAGGCTCTTGACCGCGTAAGGCATAGTGTCCTCGTCGGAATTTCCGGCGCGCGCCGAATTTCTTGAGCAGGGCCCATGATACGTCTTCGGCATAAGTTGGCGCAATTCCAATGATTTGCCGAGGCCCTGTGCTAACATCCGGTCACCTCACCCGGCAGGCGTCCGCGGCGTGAAGAAGCTCGGAAAGTACGAAATCGTCAGAAAACTCGGCAGCGGCGCCACGAGTACGGTGTACCTGTGCGCGGATCCTTTTACCACCCGCCGGGTGGCCGTCAAGCTGTTCCATCCGGAGGCTCTCAGGGATGAGTCGAGCGCGCGAATCCACCGTAAATTATTCCTGACCGAGGCCTCTCTGGTGGGAAGGTTGTCTCACCCCCACATCGTTACCATCTACGACGCCGTGGCCGACGAGGACAACACCTACATCGTGATGGAGTATGTCGAAGGGGGGACGCTGGAGAAGGTGTCCGAAGTGGACCGCCTGTTGCCCCTGCCGCAGATCGTCGAGATCGGATTCAAGTGCTGCAAGGCGCTGGACTACGCATTCCGGCATGGTGTCATTCACCGCGATATCAAGCCGGCGAACATCCTGATGGCGGGCGAGACCGACATCAAGATCTCGGATTTCGGCGCTGCCGTGGTGACCCAGGCCCAGCAGACGACGATGGTGGCGCACGTGGGATCGCCCGCCTTCATGTCCCCGCAGCAGATCAAGGAGCACCCCCTCACCCACCAGACGGACATCTATTCCCTGGGCGTGGTGCTGTACAAGCTGCTGAGCGGACGGCTTCCGTTCGAAACCACCAGCAATTACAACCTCATCTACCAGATACTGAATGTCGAGCCGCCCCCTCCTAGCGATTTTCGTCCCGAGATCCCCGCGAGCCTGGACCGAATCGTCAGAAGGGCGATGCAAAAGGACCTCGATCAGCGTTACAAGTATTGGGAGGAAATGGCGAGCGACCTGGTGGGCGTGTTTGGAACCATCGAATGGTCGGGCGCCATGCTTTCCGAGAGCGAAAAATTCGACATTCTTCGCCGGCTGAAATTCTTCCGCGATTTCTCCGACGTCCAGCTTTGGCAGGTGTTGCGGCTGACCGCCTGGAGGCGCTTCCCGAAAGATTCGACCATACTGCGGGAGGATGAATCGGGCGACGCGTTTTTCATTATCGCCCGGGGCCGGGTCCAGGTGACGAAGCAGCAGCGGCTGTTGACGGTTCTCAACGTCGGGGACAGCTTCGGTGAGATGAGTTATCTGGCCAAGGAGCAGCAGTTCACGCGCACCGCGAGCGTGGCAGCGGCCGAGGATGACGTGATCGCGATCGAGATCAATGGCGAAATGCTCGCCGGCGCCGAGGAGGCGATCCGACAGCAGTTTAACAGCGCGTTTCTCGGGATCCTGGTCAACCGGCTCGCGGCAGCGAACCTCCGACTTTCCGGCTTGCTGGCCGAACGCAACGTCACCATCTACTGAGCCATGGGAATCTCCGGGGTCGCGGGATGGTCAAGGATGCGCCGGGAATTAGGCATGCTTATTCCTCAATCAAAAAAACTCGGTCTAGCGACCGGTCAGGGATGGGAGAATGCGCGCAATCTCTAATATACCAATGGATCCGGCTTGAACTCGATGGATCAACCCGATACACGCCGAGGCACCCAGGAGGTCAAGAACACCACCTGCTACATGTGCGCCTGCCGCTGTGGCATCCGCGTGCATATCCAGAACGGCGAGGTGCGCTACATCGAGGGGAATCCGGACCATCCCCTCAACAAGGGGGTGATCTGCGCCAAGGGTTCGTCGGG
>DKBC01000291.1 GCA_002451065.1 Betaproteobacteria bacterium UBA6910 | reverse complement strand
TCCATCCCCGGCACGGAGCAGATTCTGCGACTCTCATGAAACGCGTTGAAATGGTCATGCGCCTCGTGGAGCCGGTGGTCGCGCCGGCTACCCGGGATTCGAGACCCGATTAAAGGGCAAACGCTGATCGGCTTTTTTGCCGAGCCCGCTATTCTGCGAGAATCCGCCTCCATGAAACCCTTCTCCGACGCCCTCCCCGTATACACCACCCGGGAAATCCGCGAGATCGAGCAGCTTGCCCTCGCACCCGGGGCTCCTCCCCTGATGCACGGCGCCGGCCTTGCAGCGGCGGAGGTGGCCCGCGACCGCCTGCTCGCGGGAGACCGCAGCTCGGTGCTGGTGCTCGCCGGCCCCGGCAACAATGGAGGCGATGCGCTGTGGGTTGCGCGCCATCTCAAGGACTGGTGGTTCAGGGTTGACGTGGTGTTCACCGGAAATCCGTCGAGCCTCTCTCCCGATGCCCGGGAGGCCCTGGACGCCTGGCGCGAGGTCGCGGGTAATCCCCTTTCCGAGATTCCCGCAGACGGCCGCTGGGATGCGGTCATCGACGGCCTCTTCGGCATCGGCCTGCAGCGGGACCTGGAAGGCCCCTATCTGGAACTCGTCGAGCGCGTGAATGCCATGGAGCTCCCGGTGCTTGCCATCGATATTCCATCGGGGCTATGCAGCGACACCGGCCGTGTCCGGGGCGCCGCGGTGCATGCGGCCCTGACCATCACTTTCATCGCCCTCAAGCCCGGCCTCCTGACCCATTTCGGAACCGAGTNNGCGCCGCTGCCGCCGCGCGCCGCCAACAGCCATAAGGGCGACTTCGGCAGCGTCGGCATCCTGGGCGGTGCGCCCGGCATGACCGGCGCCGCGCTCCTGGCCGGCCGCGCCGCGCTGAAGCTCGGCGCCGGCCGGGTCTACGTGGGGATGTTGGCGAGGCAGTTCCCGCCACTGGACGCGGCACAGCCGGAACTCATGGTGCGGCGTTCCGATGACGTGCTTTCCCTGGAGCACCTCACCTGCCTGGCGCTGGGTCCCGGCATGGGCACATCCGCCGAAGCGGGGAGGGTTCTTGACGTTGGCATCAAATCCCGCCTGCCCCTGGTGCTGGATGCCGATGCCCTCAACCTGCTGGCCAGACGCACCCGGCTGCAACGCGCACTTCAGGGCCGCCATGACGCGGTCGTGCTCACGCCCCATCCCGCGGAAGCGGCGCGGCTCCTGGGTTCGGACACCGAGACGGTGCAGGAAAACCGGATCGCGGCGGCAGAAGAACTGTCGCGCCGTTTCAGGGCATTTGTGGCCCTGAAGGGAGCCGGAACGGTGTGCGCGGCGCCCAGCGGCATCCTCCATTTCAACACCACGGGCAACCCCGGCCTCGCCAGCGCCGGCATGGGGGACGTGCTGACCGGAATGATCGCGGCTTTCCTGGCCCAGGGTCTCGACGCCGGCGACGCCCTGCAACTGGGAGTTTTTCTACACGGCGCCGCCGCCGATGCGCTTGCGAAGCGGGGCGTCGGGCCGGTGGGGCTCACCGCGGGGGAAGTCACCGACGCGGCCCGGGAAATCCTCAACGCCGCCGTCTACCACTGAACCCCGTCACTGGGAGTCACCGGTGATTCCGATTTCGACGGAGTCCCGGGTGTACAGGAGCTTGAGCTTGGCGGATTCGATCACCGCCAGCAGCTTCGCCACTTCCGCCTCGCTGGCGATGAACCCCACCTCGACCGGCAGGTCCGGCACCAGCTCGAAGAAACTTTCCTCGTGCATCTTCCCGTGGCGGCCGAAACCCGCCATCCCGCGCAGTGCGGTCCCGCCGTGCAGGCCCAGCTTTCTGGCCTGCTGCAGCAGCCACACGTAAAGCAGGATGCCATCGTGCTCGGCCCGCTCGGTCAAGAAGAAGTTGATGTATACACCCTTCATAAGGCCTCCTTCAGCCTTGCAGCCAGCGCATGGTCATGATTCCGAGCACGGTCATGCTCAATGAACCCACGAGGTGCCCGGAGACGTGGGCCAGCGCCCACCCGTACTGGGCCCGCGCCAGCAGGTGCACCGCCTCGGCGGAAAACGTGGAGAACGTGGTGAGGCCGCCCAGAACGCCGGTGATGACGAACAGTCGCAGCTCCCCGGGGAGGCTCCCGTGATGCAGAAAGAACTCGACCGCCATGCCGATCAGGTAGCCGCCGATCAGGTTGGCCGCCAGGGTACCCAGGGGCAGCGTAGGAAACACCGAGTTGAGGGCAGCACCCAGCCCCCAGCGCATCCACGCGCCCATCGCGGCTCCGCCGCCCACTGCGATCAATGCCTGGAATCCCATGCCGAGTCCTCGCGGATGAGGATAACCCGCGGGCCCCCAAAGGGGAACTCAGGAAGGCTCTGCCGCTTCCCATGCCATCAGGTGAACGCCGTCGGCCAGCAGCGATACGACCACCGGCCCTCCCCGCTCCAGGCCGTTGCGCCGGGCCACATGGGCGGGCACCGTAAAGCCCAGCCGGGTGTCCGGCTGGCCGTCCACCAGCACCGTGATGCTGGCATTCTCCCCCAGCACCACGCACTCGCCGATCACGCCGCGCACCGGGTTTTCCCGCTCACCCGCCGAGGGGCGGTCGCGCCGGTGCAGGATCACCCCGGCCGGCGGAATGACCCAACTCACCCGCGCCCCCGGAGTGTACCGATCATTGCGTCTCGCCTCGAGGGTGTAGCCGCGCCAGCGGATACGGGTCATGTCCCGCTCCGGGTCGTGACCTTCGACCCTGCCTTCGTACACGTTGCGCAGGTCGGCGAGACGCGCCACCAGGGCGCTCGCCGGCCGGTTCAGGATTTCCATGGGCGGCCCGGCCTGCAGGGTCTCTCCCCGATGCAGGATGCACATGACGTCCGCCAGGGCCGCCGCCTCGTCCAGGTCATGGGTCACCAGCACAATGGGAATCTCCAGCGCCCGCCGCAGTTGAGCCACCTCCCATTGCAGCTTGCGCCGGGTGACCTGATCCACCGCCGAGAATGGCTCGTCCAGGAGCAGCACCTTGGGCTCCCGCGCGAGCGCCCGGGCCAGGGCGACCCGCTGCTGCTGTCCGCCCGACAGCGCCCCCGGACGCCGCTCCTCCATGCCCTCGAGATGCACCAGCGCCAACAGCTCCCGGGCCCGGCGCCCTCGGTCCGCCTTCGGCAGGTGGCCGAGAGCAGCCTCCACGTTGCCCCGGGCGCTGAGGTGGGGAAACAGCGCGTAATGCTGGAACACCAGTCCCGCCGAACGGGCCTGGGGCGGCAGGCACACGCCCGTCGCGGTGTCCAGCCAAAGGTCGCCATTGCAGGCGGCGCGCCCCTGGGAAGGGACATTGAGCCCGGCAATCATGCGCAGGATGGTGGACTTGCCGCTGCCCGAGGGCCCCACCAACGCCAGCATCTCGCCGGGCCCGCACTCGATGGCCGCGTCCAGGGGAATCGGCAGCGCCTGCCTGAAACGCACCGTCAGACCGCTGTGGACGGCGTCAGCCATGGCGCGAACCAATGCGACGCGTGAGCAGGTGCACCAGCCCGATGGCGAGGAAGGAGAACGCCAGCAGCAGCGCCGACATGGTGGCCGCCGCCGCATCGTCGAACGCCTGCACCCGGTCGTAGATGGCGATGGACAGGGTACGGGTCTCGCCGGGAATGTTGCCACCCACCATCAGCACGACACCGAACTCCCCCAGGGTGTGGGCCACCGTGAGAACCAGGGCCGAGAGCACCCCCGGCCATGCCAGGGGAAGCTCGATGCGCAGGAAGGTCTGCCACCCGGAAAGACCGCTCACCCAGGCCGCTTCCCGCAGATCGGGGCCTATGCCTTCGAAGGCGCGCTGCATGGGCTGGATGGCGAACGGCAGGTTGAAAAGGATGGAAGCCAGCAGCAGCCCCTCAAAGGTGAATACCAGGCTGCGTCCCGCCAGGGCCTCGAAGACACGGCCCGGCAAGGAATCGCCGCCGAACATCACCAGCAGGTAATAGCCCAGCACCGTTGGCGGAAGCACCAGGGGCAACGCGATCAGGGCCTCCACGAAACCGCGTCCCGCAAAACGGCGGAAGGCCAGGGCCCGGGAAACGAGAATCGAGAACGGCAGCAGCAGGAGCGCCGTCCACCATGCCAGCTTCAGGGAAAGCGCAAGGGCCGCGGTGTCCATGGCGTCACTGATCTGATGGCGTTATGAATCCGTAGCGCTGGAGGATCGCCTCCGCCTCGGGCTTCTGCAGGAAATCGTAGAAGGCGCTGGCGGTCCCCCCCGCCCCTGCCGTCAGCACCATGCGCTGGCGCAGGGGCCGGTGGCTGCTTTCGGGGATCGTGGCGTATTGCCCTTTCCCCGCCATCGCCGGCGCCATCACCAACGACAGCGGAATGATGCCCGCCTCGGCCGAACCTGACGCCGCGAACTGCGCCGCCTGGGAAGCGTTCTCTCCCAGCACCAGTCGCCCCCGGGTCTTCTCCCAGAGGCCCGCAGCCTGCAGCGCCTCCCTGCCTGCACGGCCGTAGGGCGCGTGCTCGGGATTGGCGATGGCGAGCTTTTTCAGCCGGCCATCATCCAGCGCGCGGGCCAGATCGGCCAGGTCGGAATCCGCCCGAATCGCGGAACCGGCCGGCACGAACAGCACGATGCGGCCCCGGGCGTAGAGCTTCCCGGAATCCAGGGTCTTGCCGCGCTCGCGCAGGCGCTCGACGTAAGTTTCATCGGCAGAAAGGAAAAGCTCGAACGGCGCGCCGCCCAGGATCTGGCGCGCGAAGTTTCCGGAGGAGCCGAACGAAAGCTTCACTTCGCGCCCGGTCTGCGCCCGGAACGCCTGAGCGATCTCCGGAAGCGCGAAGGTCAGGTCGGCCGCCGCCGCCACCGCCGGCGGCCCGTCGGCCCGAGCGGCAAACGATGCGCACGGGAGCAGCAGGACAGCGGCCAGGATTAGGAAGAAGCGGCGCATCACGAGTTCACCACGCTGGACGGCGAAAACCAGCGCAAGCATACGGCAGGCACCGCCCCGGCGCCACGGCCCAATGGACGATGGCGGCTTTAGTTCGAGACTGCCGCCGGCCGGGAAGCGCCGCGCTCGTACCAGTCGCGGGTCCCGTTGACCACCCGCACCACCAAAAGCATCACCGGCACCTCGATCAGCACCCCCACCACCGTGGCCAGGGCCGCCCCCGACTGGAACCCGAACAGGCTGATGGCCGCGGCCACGGCCAGCTCGAAGAAATTGCTGGCGCCGATCAGGGCCGACGGGCCCGCCACGCAGTGGGCCACACCCAGCCGACGATTCAGCAGGTACGCCAACCCCGAATTGAAGAACACCTGGATGATGATGGGAATTGCCAGCAGGGCAATGACCAGGGGCTGGGCGATGATGGCTTCGCCCTGAAAAGCGAACAGCAGCACCAGGGTCGCGAGCAGCGCGGCCAGGGACCAGGGCTGGATGCGGGCAAGCGCCGCTGAAAACGCCGCGTCACCCCGGGCGAGCAAGGTGCGCCGCCAGGCCTGTGCGATGGCCACCGGGATCACGATGTACAGAACCACCGAGATCAACAGCGTGTCCCAGGGCACGATGATGGAGGAGAGCCCCAGCAGCAGCGCCACGATGGGCGCAAAGGCAAAGACCATGATGGTGTCGTTGAGCGCCACCTGGGTGAGAGTGAAATGGGGTTCGCCCCGGGTGAGATGGCTCCAAACGAACACCATCGCGGTGCAGGGCGCCGCCGCCAGCAGGATCAGCCCCGCGATATAGCTGTCGATCTGCTCCGGCGGCAGATAAGGCGCGAACAGATGGCGGATAAAGATCCAGCCCAGCAAGGCCATGGAAAATGGCTTCACCCCCCAGTTGATGAACAGGGTCACGCCGATGCCCCGCCAGTGCCTTTTCACCTCGTGCAATGCCCCGAAGTCGATTTTCATCAGCATCGGAACGATCATCACCCAGATCAGCAGGCCCACCGGGATGTTGACCTTGGCCACCTCCATGTCCCCAATGGCATGGAATAGGCCGGGGAACAGCTGCCCCAGCCCGATGCCGATCAGGATGCATAGGAACACCCAGACCGTAAGCCAGCGCTCGAACAACCCCAGGGACGCGCCTCCCGAAGACCTGGCGGCCACGTCGCATTGGGCGCTCATGGCACTGCCTCAGGAGTGCCCGGGAAGCCGCCCGACCTCGTCCAGCTTCCCTTGCAGCTTGAAGCGGTCGAGACTCGCAATTGGCAGGTTGACAAAGATCTTCACGCGTTTCTCCAGGGCTGCGAATGCCTCGCGGAACGCCAGCATGCGGCTCTTTTCGTTTCCCTCCACCTCCGCGGGGTCCGGCACCCCCCAATGTGCCGTGATCGGCTGACCCGACCAGACCGGGCATACCTCCGAGGCAGTGTTATCGCATACCGTAAACACGAAATCCATTTCCGGCGCTCCCGGTTTCGCGAACTCATCCCAGTCCTTGCTGCGCAAGCCCTCGGTAGAAAACTTCAGGTCTCTTAACAGGGCAAGGGTCATAGGGTTCACCCGGCCCTTGGGATGGCTCCCTGCGCTGTAACCGCGAAAGCGCCCCTGGCCCCAGTGGTTGACGAGAACCTCCCCCATGATGCTCCGCGCCGAGTTACCAGTGCAGAGAAAGAGAACGTTGTAGACGCGGCCATTCATGACTCCCTCATTTGGAATCCGGGACGCAGCAGGCGCCGGCGATGGGGATCGTTCGTCGGGCTCGCGGGGATGCCCGGTCCTCGCCGAACATGGGCACCTCTCCCAGGGTGTGGAAGGCCTCCCATGCCACACCCGCCGGATCCCGGGCCCAGTACTTGTCCGAGCGCGCGTAGCAGCAGGCTGCGCCCTTCTGCTCCACCGCGTGGGCGTCCGCCCGCCGCACCCGGGCCTCGATCTCCGCAAGCTCCGCGGCATCCTCGGCCTGGATGCCCAGGTGGTTGATCCCCACCGCGTGGCCCCGGGCGGAAATGGCGAAATTCACCCGGGGATCCTCCAGCATCCACTTCGCATAGTCGTCGCGCCGCACGCTGGGCTCGCACCCGAAAAGCGCCGAGTAGAACGTCACTCCCTGGGCAAGATCTTCCACCGCCACATGGACATGAAATCGCTTCATCGCGCGGCCCTCTCTCGAGATGTTGAAACGGATAGTGCAACTGCCGCCGGCACGCACTGCTGGGGCAAGCCCTGGCAGCAGTTATCGGTGAGAAAACCGATGAGTTCCTGCAGGACGTCCACCCGCGCCCGGTAGATCACGAACCGCCCCTCGGAGCGAGACTCGACGAGTCCGGCGTGGCTCAGTTCCTTGAGGTGGAAGGACAACGTGGGCGCCGGGACATCGAGCCGCCCGGCGATCTGCCCAGCCGGCAGACCGCCGGGCGCGAACTGCACCAGGAGCCGGAAAAGTCGAAGGCGGGTTTCCTGGCCCAGGGCACCGAGGGCCGTGAGCGCGGCAGCTTCTTTCATGCTTTTATATTTATCGAATTTTTGAAAGATGGTCAACTCGCGAAGCCATCATGCGCCTCCCCGCGAGCGTTCGAGCAAGATGATGGCCGCCAGGATCCTTGGGTCTCGCTGCGCCCCTGCGAGCAGGTTCAATATATTCCGCCCTAGGCCGCCGAAAATGCCGGCGGCGACGCGCTAGACATGCAACCGAAACAATCGCTGCGATCGCGGAATTCCCGATGTTTGCAACCCTCGGTCGGAACGAGGCGCTTCAGCAAGGTTCTCGCCCGGCGAGACGGCCGTGTTGCATGGCCACTTCGTGGAGCGCTTGTTCCAATTGCATCCCGCTTTCGACGCGCTCCATGATCATCCGTTGCAGGATGGCACCCAGCATTTCCACGTTGGAGTCCATATAGTCGCGGACCGATTTGGCCAAACGGATCGCCTCCGGGGCCTCTCCCAAGCCGGCGAGAAACGACTCGAAGTCGCGGCCCGTGGCCAGCCAGTAACAAAGGTCGTAGATCACGGCGAAGTTGCGATGGAATTCCTCGTCCAGAGTCCCTCCGAGGTTAATCCGCACTTCGTTGGCGAGGTCGGAACGAAAGTTCTCCAAGCCATAAGCCGCCTGGCCTTTGATCACGTCTTCGGGGGTAAAGTCCCATTCCATCCGCTGACCCTTTGGATATCCACTCTTTACTCAGCCGAAGATCTGGCCGA
>DKBC01000019.1 GCA_002451065.1 Betaproteobacteria bacterium UBA6910 | reverse complement strand
GGCTGAGGCTGGAATCGAGGATCCTCGATTCCAGCCTCAGCCTGATCCCATGGATCAGTCCAACCCGGTATGTCCATCCGTCAGTTGGGTCTTCCAGCACCAATCTGTGAATCCGGCGGGCGCCTTTCAGGTTTTCCATCTCGACCTCGATCTCCTCGCCCGCAATGCCCGAGAGCCGCGACCCGATCGCCGACCTCACCGCGAGCTGGAGATCCGTCCGGCCTGCCAAGGCCTTCGAAAGCCGCGCGACGGCGCCGCGGACATCCAGGCCGCCGATTCGCACCACTTCGTCCCCCGGCAGGATCCCCGCGCGGGATCCCGGGGAATCGGGCGAGACGCCGGCGACGATGGCCGCGCGGTCCAGGAGTCTGACCTCCAGCCCCGCCTGCGCTTGCCGGCCGGGCGCCGTGTCCCCGGCTGCAACATCTGATAGCACCTCGCCAGGGACAATCTGGAAGTGCGAGAGCCGCAGCCGGTCGAGCATCGCCTGGAGGATGCTTCGTGTTTGCTCCTTCGATGTGGCGCGCTCGATGGCAGGTCGGACTTCGCGGCCAACCGCATCCCAGTCCAGTCCGCCCAGCGTAGCGTCGAAGTGCCGGTCCCGCACCGTGGTCCAGACCGCCTCGAACGATTCGAGATCCAATGTGCGCGAATCCACCGCCGCGCATGCCCCGCACTGCTGCAGGAGCGTCAGTCCGAGCAGTGCCGTACAGATCTCAGTTCCGCTCCGCCACCGCATTGGCCGCCTCCTTTCCCGCCCAGTCGAGCCCGCTTTCTCAAGTCGTGTCCGATCTAGTGCTATACATAACTATATCACCATATCTCAGGCCGTCAATGAAAAAACACGTCTCGCATCTGATTTGTTGTAAACAAGCTACTTACGGCTCTTTTCGAGCGTCCCATTCTCGGGACTAGGTTCGTTTCGCCGAGCGAAATCGGGTTCGGCGGCCCCTCGAAATGTCCTCCGGGACGTGGAGAATGAGAGGGCTTGGCTCGCTTGGAAGCGGGCAGAAGGAGCAGCCCGGCTGAATCGGCCGGCCCCGGCGTGTTTCGGGGGTCGATTCCGGCGGCTCCATGCTAAACTGCGGGTGGCATGGGGGCTGACGTCACCCGGTTGCTGACCGACTGGAGCCAGGGCAACCAAGAGGCGCTCGAGCAACTTGCACCGATCGTCTACGACGAGTTGCGGCGGCTGGCGGCACGATACCTGCGGCGCGAGCGTCCCGGCCCTACTCTCCAAAGCACGGCCCTCGTCCATGAAGCGTATCTGCGGCTGGTGGACCAGAACCTCGTACAGTGGCAGAATCGCGCCCATTTCTTTGGTGTTGCCGCGCGCATGATTCGCCGCATCCTGGTCGATCACGCCCGTGGCTATCAGGTCTCCAGGCGTGGATCGGGGACGGCGCGTCTCGCCCTCGATAAGGCGCTCGATGCGGCCGCGCCCGGGGAACTGAATCTGGTCGATCTCGACGACGCGCTGGAAACGCTGGGGCGCTTGGATCCGGCCCAGGCGCGCGTTATCGAGATTCGCTACTTTGCCGGTCTTTCCATTGAAGAAACCTCGGTGGCGCTCGGCATCTCCCCCGCGACGGTCAGGCGCGAGTGGGCCTCGGCGGAGGCATGGCTTTACCGCGAGTTGAACCGGAAGACCAGAACCGCCCGGAGCGAGAGCATGCCCCGCAGCGCAGGCAGCAGGTGAAAGCGATCCTGAACTCGGCCCTCCAGCGAGAGGGAGCGACTGGCGCCAGGTTCATGCCCCGTGCCCGCGCAGACTACTGGCGGGCGTTGGAGATCCTGGAGGAGTTGGAACGCAAGAAGCAAGCCAACCGTGAGACGCTTCGCCAAACCGGATCGGATCAGAAACAGAGTCGCCGGCTCAAGCTCAAGGAGCCTGGATCACTTCTTCACGGCACTCCGGTGGATCGGAAGGTTCGCCGCGCCGCGCCGGGATACGCTCCTCGAGATACGTGAGCAGTTCGTCTGTGAGACGCGAGGCGCGCGCACGCTGGGCACGGGCAAACTCCAGCACCTCCTCCAGACCGAGGTCGGACTTGAATGTAGATGCCAGAACCATGCCACTTCCCTTTCGTTGTTGTTGTTCTTGATGGCGTAACGCCTTCACCTGGATAAGCGAAGAATCGGGATGAAACGGCTCAAATAAACGGAAGAAGGCCCAGGGACAGTAGCCGTGAGTCTCGGCTAGACTGGGGTTAGTGACCCGACGTGAACTGCTAGCCGCACTGGGCCCGGCTGCGGTATTGAGGGCTGCCTCTGTCCCTACCGCTCCAGTCGCCGTGGCGCGATGCCAGTCTTACAACGAGGACCTCTCCGCGATCCTCGGGGCGATGTTCGACCGATTGGGCGGACTCGCGCCGATCGTGCGCAACAGGACGGTGACCGTTAAACTGAATCTCACCGGCTCACCGGCGTTGCGACTTCAGGGCAGACCGCTGGGCGCGACCCACTACACCCACCCCCGCACGGCGATGGCCATGGCTCATCTGCTCCGTGAGGCCGGCGCGCGCCGCATCCGGTTCGTCGAGTCCTGCTGGGCAACGGCCGGACCGCTCGATGAGTATCTTCTCGAGTCCGGCTGGAATGTGCGGGCTTTGAAGGGAGTCGCGCCGGATATCGAGCTCGTCAACACGAATGCTCTGGCCGGGGCAAAGCGCTATGCCCGGTTCAAAGTGCCGGGCGGCGGGCTCATCTACCCCGCCTTCGACCTTCACCCGGCCTATGAGGAGACCGATGTTCTGGTCTCGATGGCGAAGATGAAGAACCACGACACGTGCGGCGTCACGCTGGCGATGAAGAACATTTTCGGAATCACCCCGGCGTCTGTGTACGGTGATGACGCAGGCGTGGACGAGCCCAATGAGTCGCCCGCGAAAGGGCGTGCGGACACATGCCATTTCGGCAAGCGCCAGCCCGCGAAGTCCGCGCCTGCGGAACTGAATCCGAAATCGCCGCGCGATGCCGGCTACCGGATGCCGCGTGTTACGGCGGAGTTGAATGCGGCGCGCCCCATCGGAATCGCTTTCATAGACGGGATCGAAACCGTCGCCGGCGGTGAGGGTCCGTGGATCGGCAAATTGCGCCCCCTGCGCCCGGGGCTGATGATCTTAGGAACGAATGCCGTGACAACCGACACGGTCGGCACGGCGCTGATGGGCTACGACCCGCGCAGCCCGCGCGGCTCGAAACCCTTCGAGAAGTGCGACAACACGCTGTTGCTGGCCGAGTCGCTGGGACTGGGAAGCGCCAGCCTAAACAACATTGAGGTACGGGGCATCCAGGTGAAGGACGCCATCACGCAATTCGGCTGATCGCCGGCGCTACTCGACTACCACGATCGCGACGTCAACCACCTTGTCCACGTCCACGCCCGTTCCCTCCTCCATCGGATAGAGATCCCCCGCCCGCTTGCCCTGCGGGGTCAACAACGTGGCGCGCGACCATTTGCCTTCCAGGTGCAGGCTGATCTGCTCGACTGGGTAGTCGGTATAGTTCACCAGGTGGATGGCGAGCCGCTTGCCGTCGGGCGACCGTTTCAGGCTGGAGAGCATGCCCGGTGCGCCGAAAACGCGTACTCCGAAATTACGCCGCCCCACGAGTCCGTTGATCTCGCGCCAGGCCTCGTCGAGCTGCTTCACCTGTTCCTTGGAGAACGTGATGGCGCTGCCGTCCGCGAGCGCGAGTTTCCAGCCGGGCGGCCCGTTCACCACCATGGCTCCGGAGCGCGCCACGCCCTTCACGCGTTCCTTCTGTTCCTCGCTGAGCGACGCTGGCGCGATGTTCAGCAGCAGGCGGACGCCCTCCGGCGTTGTCGCCAGCAGCTTGCCGGTGGGTAGGATCACGGCCGGGATGTGCCGGGCGCCCATCATGTCCATGAAGCCGCCCGAATAGAGCGCGCCCGATTCGCCGTCCTGAAGCAGCGCGAGCTGGCTCGCTTCAGGCCACTGAGCGTACTCCGCATTCCGCTCGTAAAAGCTCAGTGCCGAGACAATCTGCTGCCAGGAAGCCAGCGCGCGCGCGTCGCGATCGAGCAGCAGCCGTTGCAGGCCCTTGTCGATGGCCAGCACCCAGCGGGCGCCGGTCATGGCCGCATCGGCCAGCGCCTGCACGTAACGCCGCCCGCTCAATACTTCGTTTTCAGGCGGGCGGTTCGCAATCCAGACAGCGGTGGTGGCGGGAACGCTGGCCTTGACGAACCGCAGGAACCCCACGTTGGTGTCGATCCAGGGTGCGCCGGTGGGGGCGGCGACGACGCCTCCGTCCTTCTCGACGTGGATGCCGGGCCAAAGTCCCTGATTCGTGCCCGCGATCTCGCCCGGCCTGGCGAGGTCCATCTTCGCTCGCGCCAAAAGGCGGACGACGGGCTTCGGGCCGGCGCTGACCTGCGTATTTCCTTCGGCGACAATCGCGTCGAAGCCGAGGGCGGCGGCGCGCTGCGCGGCGGCATCGTTCGCGGCCACGGCGAGGAGGCCGAGCCTGCGTGCGCGTGCGGCCTCAATCACGTCGGGCTTCCAGGCAGGCTCCTCCATCAGCAGGCAACTGATGGGCGTCCCGTCGAGTAGCGAGAGTGCCGCGGCATCCGGGGCATCCCAGCGGGCCGGCACGCAGGTGGACAGGACCGCCGCAAGCAGCAGGGCGTTCATACCTTCAGGATAGTGGCAGCCGGGCCTCGCAGTATAAACTTGAGGACGAAGTCCATGAGCCTGTATT
>DKBC01000047.1 GCA_002451065.1 Betaproteobacteria bacterium UBA6910 | reverse complement strand
GGCGTGCGATTTGAGGATGACTTTCTCGCGCCTGATTGGTCCGCCCTGAAGGAAGCCCTTGCCATTGAGTTTTCCTCTCTGTTCATCGCTTCTGGAGGCTTTCCCCCCCTTGAGTCGGTGCGACTGACCGGACGGCTCCAGCAGGAGCCTTATTACGCAGTAAAGTCGTTTTACCGCCAACTAGGCTTTCAGGTGCTTCGCGGCAAGTTCCATGTTTTTGACGATCAGCTTGGGGTGGAGCTGATGTTCGTCGCCGAAATGCTGGAGCGAATGGAGGCTGCGCTGGAAAGTAAGGATGCGGGCGAAGCGCGACGCGTAGAGCGGGAGATCAAACGTTTCTGGGCCCTGCACCTTGGAAAATGGGTTCGAGGCTATGCCCGGCTGGTGATTCGGGCGGCGCAACATTCCTTCTACCGGGAAATGGCCAAACTGCTGCTCGAATTTTCGGAGGAGGAGATTCGGGGCATGGGCCTGCGCATCGAGGATGCCGACGGTGGCCGGCTGGAGGTGCCAAAGAAGGATATCAAGGTCGAATTCAATCCCGACGAGCCGGTGTGCAACGGCTGCGGGGCGGGGGACAGGCTGCGAGAGCTTCGGAACTGACGATGGCGTCCATCCTCGACATTGCGATTGCGGCGCGTCCGGAGCCGGGGGGGCTTCCCCGGTTGCCGGATTGGGAGGAATTCGCCGCGTTATGGAACCGTAACGACATGGCTGCGGCCCATGATTGGCTTAACCAGCGGTGGGCAGGACTGGTGGCAAACCGGATCCGGGGCCATGAGGACCCGGAGGCCCAGTTTCTCCAGGGTATCGCGTTCGCCACACTTGCCTTGTTCTTTACCCAGAATGGCAACCAGGAGGGAGCTCTGCTCATGCTGGACGATGCGCAGGTGTGGCTAGGCCGTTATCGCCCCAGTTTCCTGGGCGTCGAAGTGGACCCCATCCTGGACACGCTGCAGGAACTGCGGCCAATGATTGCGGGCCTGGCGCCGGATGCCGAGTGCCCGATGCAGCCATTCGTCTATCGCCGCTTCGAGTATCATCGCTAGCCCATGGATACAACCGATCAATTAGCCAGCGTCTGTTGCCTGATTACGGCAGAGGCCCCCGCGCCGGAAGGCCGTTTTTTCGCGGTGGACGGATTCCTGCCGGAAGCGGCCCGGCGTGGGGACTGCTGCGTGCTGCTCCCGAGCCAGGATGGCACGCGCGCCCGCGAACTTCTGGCCGCAGGTTTCGCGCGGGTGCTGCTCGGCGAGGCGGCACTCAGGGATGCCCAGACGGTGGCGGAACTCGCGGCCGGGTTTGGCCCGGAACGGATCGGCGTTCTCGCACCGGTCAAGCGCATGCAGGTGAGTTGGATCATGGATTCCGAGTCGAATGCAGATTTCAAGGTGATGCGGCCCTCTCTGTGTGAACCCAGCTGGGAGATCCTGACCGGGAGTGGAGTCAGGACAGGTACCCTGGCCGGGTGGTGGATCGGGGAGATGCTTAAGCTTGGCGCGGGTTCCGTGGTGATCCAGGTGGACATTGTCGATGACGCGGACATGAACATTGCGGCTGGCCTCATGGAAGAATATGGCGCGCGCTTGTGGTTTTCTCCGCTGGAGCAGACGGAGCCCCCGATCGACGACTTGATCCGCTTCGGGAAAATCAGCCAGATAGTTCTTCCCCAGGTGGTATTTACCGCGTATCTGGGAAATCTCGAGCGGGAGCGAGAGGCAGGGGAACGGCAAGCACAGTTGGGGCATGCATGACCAAGGCGCTGGGTCGCTGGTCAGCCCTGGTAATGGGGTTGGGCGCGGCCCTTTCCGCGGCCGCGGCGGGTGTCGTGGTTTACGATCAGACGGGGCTCACCGCGGCGCTGGCTCGGGGCGCCTACTGCTGTGTCGTGGACGCCCGTTCCGATTCCGAGCGCAAAAGGGATCCCGTGGATCAGGCGGTGCTCTACCGCAAGGGGCTCAAGGTTACTCCCTCGGCTGCCGTGGTGGTCATTGCCGACAACGAGGCCGAGGGCCTGCGCATCGGCAAACTCGTTGCCCGGGATAACCAGGCGAAGGACGTGTTCGTGGTGAAGGGAGGCGCCGGTGTCTGGCGCGCGTCCTTGGCGACCGCCCAGGGCGCGCCGCCGTCCTCCATGACTTTCGTCATTCCGAAAAACACCTGCGAGCAGGGCAAGCCGTTGCAGTCGCTCAAGTCAGACCGGCCGTGACCATCGCGTTTCCGGAATTCCATGCCGCCCACTGCGTGCGGTTTCGATTTCGTTACAGCGATTGCCGGCGCTGCGCGGACGCATGCCCTCACGACGCGGTGGAACTATCGGACGCGGGCATCGCTATCAATGAGACTCGGTGCCAGAACTGCGGCTTGTGCACTAGCGCTTGCCGTACGGGAGCCCTGGCGTCGGCAAACCTGCCGCGCATAGAACTACTGCGCCGGGCCATCAAGCAACCGGGCTTTTCGTTCGCCTGCGCGCCGTCCCAGGAGAATGCGGACGCCGTCGTTCCCTGCCTTGGAGCGCTGGATTCGGTGATGCTTGCTTACCTGGCCAAGCGCCGGATCCCGGTGGAACTCAGGGGCAGCCATTTGTGCCCCGATTGCCCCCATGGCGAGAAGGGCGCGGATCAGTTGGCGCTCAATCTGGACGGGGTGCGGGTGCTCCGCGCTGGAGCCCAGGACGAGGAATGGGGCGACATTCGGCTCCCGGTGCCGGAGGGAACCGGATCACCCGCGGCGCCGGGCCCGAGGGCTGCGCGGCGGCAGTTGTTCCGGCGCCTGATTGGACGGGGCATCGACGCCGTGGCAGAAGTCCATCATCGATTGAAGGGGGAGCCGGTGCCCGACCGGGCCATCCGGGCGGGTCCCTACGTTTTCACGGATCAGCGTGAACTGTTGGCGATAGTGGCCAAGATGCGAGAGTCGAGGACATTTGCCGTGCCACGGCACCCGGCCTTGCCGCTGGCGGAACTCGAATTGGCGGAAGGGTGTACAGTCTGCGAAGCCTGTTTCAGGGCCTGTCCCACGGGTGCGATCAGCCTCGATGAGTCGCCAAGGTCATGGGCGCTTGTCTTCCGGCCCGACCGGTGCGTTGGCTGCGAGGTTTGCGCCGAGGTCTGCCAGCCGGGGGTGCTCGGTTCGGCGCAGGTGACGGATGCAACCCCTGGTCGCCCGCGCCAGATCCTGCACGCGTTGTCCAAGCAGCGCTGCGCGCGCTGCGACCGCTTCTTTGCCTCGCCGGAGCCCCGCGACCTGTGCGCGATCTGCTTTGACGACGAAGAAGCGTTCGGCCAGATCTTCGGCTGAGTAA
>DKBC01000339.1 GCA_002451065.1 Betaproteobacteria bacterium UBA6910 | reverse complement strand
CGGCCTCGCCGGAGGCGCGTTCGTGTTCGATGTCGGCACCGCGGGGAGCGTCACCCTGGTGCTGCAGGCGCTGCTCCCGGTCCTGTTCCGCGCCGCGGAACCGGCGACGGTCGTCTTGCGGGGCGGCACCGACGTCCGCGCGGCGCCGCCCCTCGATTACTTCTTGCATGTGCTGCTGCCGCTGGTCGAGCGCATGGGTGGGCGTGCGAGCGTCGCGGTGTCGCGGCGCGGCTACTACCCGCGGGGCGGCGGCGAGGTCGTGCTGCGCACCCGCCCGGCAAGACTCGACCCGCTGCGGATTTCATCGCCCGGGCGGGTGCTGGCCGTGAGCGGGGCCGCCCACGCCGCGCACCTGCCGGAGCATATTCCGCAGCGCATGGGCCGGGCGGCGGTGCAAAGCCTCGCCGGGCTTGGGGTTCAACCCGAGATCGAGACACGGGTGCTGGGGGACGCCGACGCCGTGGGGCAGGGCGGCGCCATCGTGCTCTGGGCGGAAACAGAGAACTCGGTGCTGGGCGCCGGCCGGGTGGCCGAGCGCGGCGTGCCGGCGGAGCGCCTGGGGAACGAGGCCGGGAACGAACTGGCGCGGGACATCGCCTCGGGAGCGGCCCTCGACGGCCACGCCGCGGATCAGGTGCTGATTTACTGCGCCCTGGCGCAGGGGGCGTCCAGCTTCACCGCCGCGAATGTCTCCAGCCATGCCGAAACCACACTCTGGCTGATCCGGCAGTTCCTGTCTCTGCGCGTCGACCTGGGGCTCCAGGGAGCCTTGAAACGCATCACCCTCGAGCCCACCTAAAAGCATTGAGCCCATGCCTTTCGCCTACTTCGACCGCCTGAGCGCCTCGCGCCAGCGCATCTACCTCAAGAGCGACGCCATCACCGAAGTGCCGCTGCCGCCGGGGCTGGCGCTCGCAGGTATCGCCCGGCGCATCCAGCGCGCTTTGACCGCCGAGCGCAGGGTCGAGGTTCAGGCCGAGGCCCAGGCGCTGCTCGACCAGCTCGCCGTCGCGCTGCATGTGCCGCGGGTCCGGCTGCGGGTCCTCGCCGTGCGTCCCAGCAACCACGCCGGGGAGCTGCACGGGCTCTACGAGCCCCTGGAGGGCGAGCCGGCGAGGATTTCGGTCTGGATGCGCACCGCCCAGCAGAAGCGGGTGGTGGCGTTCAAGACCTTCGTGCGCACCGTGCTGCACGAGCTCTGCCACCATCTCGACTACGAGCTCTACCAGCTTCCGGAGACATTCCATACCCAGGGCTTCTACAAGCGGGAGTCCCACCTCCTGCGGCAGGTTCTGGAAGGTTGATGCGCGCATAGCGGCTCGGGCCGCGTTCCTGGCATTCGGTTTGACGAGGGCGAGCGGGAGTGCTATGCCATCGTTATCCCATGGCCCGGAAGCGCGAACGGCGCGCGGCGGGCGGCGGGACCCGGGGGAAAATTGCGCAGCGCCCTCAACAACCATCTGCAGGCGTGGATCCTTGGCGTGATCGTGGCGGTCGCGGGAGGGCCCCTGGCTTGGGCCGCGGATTCCCCGGTCCCCGCGGCGGAGAGCCCGGTGCGGCTCGCCCAGGACATTCCCACCCAGCCCAAGATGATGACGCCCGACCTCAAGGTGCTGGCCGTCGCGGTGGTGCCGGATCTGCGCGGGCGGACCGAAGCCCAGGCCCGGGACCTGCTCGCCAAGGCCGGACTGAAGCTGGGGAAGGTGGGGCAGGTTGCTTACCAGCAGACGCCGGGAACGGTGGTGCGGCAGTCCCCCGCACCCAAGCAGACCGCCGCCAGGGGCTCTGCGGTGAACATCTGGCTTGCGCAGGCCCCGCCCATCAAGGTGCCGAACCTGATCGGCCGTCCCCTCAAGGAGGCCGAGGCGATGCTGGTGAAGTCCGGCCTCAAGCTGGGCCAGGTGTCCTCCGTTTCGTCCAGTTATCCCGAAGGGACGGTGGCGCGCCAGTCTCCCGCCGCCAATGCCACCGCCGACAAGGGAGGCGCTGTCAACGTCTGGGTCGCGGCGGCGCAGCCGGTGAAGGTGCCCGACGTCCGCAAGCGCCACGTCAAGGACGCCGAGCTGATCCTCCGGAAGTCCGGACTGCGGCTTGGGAAGGTGACGCCGCGCCCCTCGGATGCCCCCGAGGGAACGGTGCTCTCGCAATCGCCCTCCCCGGGGCAAAGCGTCAAGAAGGACTCGCCGGTCAATGTCTGGATCGCCGAGGTTCCCCGGCCCAAGGTTCCCGACGTGCGCAAGCGATCCGTCAAGGACGCCGAGCTGATCCTCGCCAAATCGGGCCTGCGGCTGGGTGAGGTGACGCCGCGTCCCTCGGATGCCCCCGAGGGAACGGTGCTCTCGCAATCGCCCTCCCCGGGGCAGATTGTCGACAAAGACACGCCGGTCAACGTCTGGATCGCCGAGGTTCCCCGGCCCAAGGTTCCCGACGTGCGCAAGCGACCCGTCAAGGAAGCCGAGCTGATCCTCGCCAAATCGGGCCTGCGGCTGGGTGAACTGACGCCGCGTCCGTCGGATGCCCCCGAGGGAACGGTGCTCTCGCAGTCGCCGTCTCCGGGGCAGATCGTCGACAAAGACACGCCGGTCAACGTCTGGGTCGCCGAAGCGGCCAGGCTTAAAGTGCCCGACGTCGTCGGGCGTCCCCTCAAGGAGGCCGAAGCCATCCTCGCCGAGGTGGGCCTGAAGATGCGCGAAGCGGGCCGGGAGCAATCCGAAATTCCCGCGGGCGCGGTCGCCCGGCAGTCTCCCGCGCCGGACGACGTCATAACCAAGGGCTCCGAAGTGCGGGTCTGGGTCGCGCAGCCGCTGCTGGTCAGCGTGCCCGACCTGGTGGGACTGCCCGTGGAGGAGGCCGATCGGCGCCTGCGCGAGAGCCGCCTGGAGCCTGGGGCGAAGTCGGAGCAGCCGTCGCTTCCGCCCGCGGGCCAAGTGATCGCCCAGAAGCCGCCGGCGGGGGCCGAGGTCAAGGTCGGCACGCGGGTGGGCGTGGTCCTGGGCGACGGCTCCCGGGCCCAGGTGCCGGGCATCGTCGG
>DKBC01000113.1 GCA_002451065.1 Betaproteobacteria bacterium UBA6910 | reverse complement strand
GGCCCCGGCGCTTCCCGATCCCGCCACCCTCTTGTCTTACAAGACAGGTGTCCCCCGAGACAAGGTCGAGCAGATCCTCGCGATCTACAAGGCCAACGCGAAACCCGACGATCGCGGACGCGACATCTTCAAGCTTGCGGTCTTCGCGAGCGAGAAGACGGGCCTTACCCCCTCCCAGGTCGGCTCCGTGATTCTGGGCTTCAAGGCGCTCGGGGGCGACTCCGTCAGCGCGACCGAGGAGACCCAGGGCGAGCCGAAGAAGGGCTGATGCGCGGCTTCTGCGGATTCGGGTAGGACGCCGTTGGGCGTCCGACGCCGATGGGGCTCACCAAGTGCGTCCTGATACGGCGTCTACCCGACACCCCCATCAGAAAGAGCGGCGCTCGAAAACGCCGCCGCGATCTCCGGGTGATGTGTAAGATCCCCCTCCTGGTGCCTATTTGGTCCGCTTCCTCCGCGATGCTACCGCCACGCCGGATGGACCGCATCCCAACAGGATCATGAGCCCGTTCCGGGGATGGAAGGGAGAGCCGTCCGCTCTTCCGGCCCCACGAAAACGTGCTCGACTGGCGGGCCAACAGTGGGCGGAGGTGTTCCCAACCTCCGAAGCCGTCCCGTAGAACCCAAGCCTGCCCCATTGTCGGCGAACACAAACCCGATCCAGGGAGCTTGGCGTCAGCCATTCCGGTGAAGAGGCGGGAGAGTTGCAGGTACTCCGTTCCCGGCTCCGTATCTCTGGAGGTGCCCTTCCAGCGTGACACCCAAGTCTTGTGCTATCCTCCTCGCGGCGACTCGGCGTTTCTTTCGATGAGATACCCCCGGGTCGTCCATGTTGAGCTGCCCGGGCAGAAGGAACCGCGATGGCAACGTTCGTGCTGGTGCCTGGTGCTTGGCACGGAGGATGGTGCTGGAAGAAGGTGACGGCCCTCCTCCGCGCGGCGGATCATGAGGTGTTCGCCCCGACCCTCACCGGCCTCGGCGAGCGATCCCACCTGGCCGGGCCCAACGTGGATCTCTCCACCCACGTTCGAGACGTCGCGAGCCTGCTGGTCTACGAGGATCTCGAGCGCGTCATCCTGGTGGGGCACAGCTACGCCGGCATGGTGATCACAGGCGTGGCGGAGCGGGCCCCCGAGCGACTCGGCCACCTGGTCTACCTGGACGCATTCGTCCCGGGAGACGGTCAGGCCCAGGTGGACATCACGGCCCCGGAGCGCGAACAGCGTGCGGCCATGGAGGAGCGGGTGCGCGCCGAGGGCGCTGGATGGAGCTTGCCAAGCCTGCGGCCGGGGCCGTGGGAGCCGTTCCTGCGCGAGCAGTGGCGGATCACCGATGAGGCCGACCTCCGCTGGGTGTTGGCCCGATTGGATCCTCACCCCTACGCGACGATGACCGAGCCCGTGCGGTGCGCCAACCCTGCCGCGGCGGCGTTGCCGCGGACCTACATCCGCTGCGCGCTCCTGCCGCACCCGCACTTCGACCGCTTCGGGGCCGCCGCGAAGGAAGCTGGGTCGGGCTGGCGCTATCGGGAAGTGGTTTCCGGTCACGATGCAATGGTCACAGCGCCGCGCGAGCTCGCCGTCCTGCTCTTGGAGCTCGTGTAGGTTTGTTGAAAGATCGATGGGTGACACTGCCTGCGAGTGTGCGGGCGGCCATCTTGGTGGCCGTGGCCGGTTTCTTTCTCGTGAGCATGACCAGCCTGGTAAAAATTGTCGGCCACCGGCTGCACAGCTTCCAGATCGTCTTTTTCCGCTGTCTGGTCGGCTTCATCATCGTTCTGACGTTTCACGGCACGACCGGCCTGAAGAACCTGAAAACCCGGCGACCGCTTCTGCACATGATGCGCTCGGTCGTCGGCATCTCCGCCATGGCCTGCATGTTCTATTCGGTTACCCACATGGTGCTCGCCGATGCCACGGCCATCATGTTTTCGCGGCCGCTGTTCATGATTCTGGTCGCCTTCTTGTTTCTGGGCGAACGGATCTCAGGGCGTCATAGCGCGGCGATTGTTTTCGGTTTTCTCGGCATCCTGCTGATCGCCCGACCGGGCACCTCAAGTTTTCAGCCCACCGCGCTGGTGGCGGCCAGCGGCGCCCTTCTAGGCGTCTTTGTCATCGTGATCATCAAGAAGCTGGCGGCAACCGAACGGACCATGGTCATTATGTTTTACTACACCATGTGGACCACGCTGCTCTCCCTTATCCCAGCCCTGTTCGTCTGGAAAACGCCCACCATTCGGGAATTGACCTTTTTGTTGGCCATTGGTTGTATCGGTGTTGCAGGGCAGGGCCTGATCACCCACGGTTTCGGTCTTGGAGAAGCAACGGTTACGGTCCCCTTCGATTACCTCAGACTGGTCTATGCGACCGTTTTTGGAATATTCTTGTTTGGAGAATTTCCTGATGTTGTGAGCATTATCGGTGCGCTGCTGATCATTTTAAGTAACTTGTATATTCTTTTCTTGAAAAAGTCCAAGAAAGCCCAGCCCGTATAACAGATCATTTACAAAAGGATTTATATGAACAAATTGAGCGTCGATCGTTTCTGGCTATTTAGACTTCTCCGGTACAAATTCCTACTGATCGAACCTCTCGTCTCCGAGGTAATGCGCGACTGGACTATTTGACGTCTTGGCAGGAACTAGTCGCATTTCCCCCTCATCGAGCTTCCGACTGTCCTGGGTGTTACAACGAGCACGACGAGCCCATTTGCCGCGACAAATATAGCTTCAGTGCCATCCCCGCTTCGAGCTTCCCCGTTACCGATTGCCAGAATCCAGGGTAAAGACCTGCAAGGCGCGCCCTCGCGCCCCGACGAAATTGCCCCGCCCGGAAGGGATGTGCTATAAGCGGTCGATCCTTCCCCTGAGCGCTTTTTTGCCGACGTCCAGAGATGAGCCTTTGAAGCGATTAGCCCTTCTGGCGGCCCTTCTGGCGGCAGTTCTCGTTCGGTCCGATCCCGCGATGGCCCTCCTCGACGTCCCCACGACGGAGCGCAGGGCCCTGTCGATCGCGGATCTCGCGTCGGGTTCGGGTCTCACCCGACCCCAGGACACGGCGTCGCTGCCTCTGGATGACTCCGCGTACCGGGAGGCGAGCGGGGCGCTGCGGCGACTGGGGCTCGTGGACCCGCTGGGCGAACGCCTGGAGGCGGAGGCCGCCGCCCGTTCCGACGGCCGGCTCCACCTGGAGTTCCTGAAGCCGAACGTGGCGCTTCGCGGGTACTACCTGGGCGGGGTGGACCGCCGCCAGCCCTACCACTCGGCCGGGGACAGGCTATACGAGGGGCTCAACGGTTTCCTCTCCGCCGCCGGTGCGGCGTTCTGGGGCGACTGGCTCGGCGGCGAGTACGACGTGCGCATCCAACAGCATCCGGAGGGTTTCGATTCCCGGGCGAAGCGGCTG